>JBHHTO010000058.1:0-11952 GCA_046753425.1 Rhodothalassiaceae bacterium
CCCGGCCCTCGAGGTCCGCCATGATGCGGTCGAACTTCTCCCGGCCGCGTTCGTGGGTCTCGCCATAGCCCTTGATCAGCCCCTGGCATCGGGCGATCTCGACGGCGAGATCGTAATTCTCGCCGGCCACCGCGAGAATGCGTTCGAGCCAGGCGTCGATCGCCGCCATCTCCCTGGCGTGGCGATAGCTGAGGCGGCGCAGGGGTCTCAGCCCCGCGACGAGGCGCAGCAGGAGGAAGCCGCCGAAGGTCGTCGTCCGCACCCGCCGGCCGCGGCGGAAGAGGCGGCGGAGAAAGCGCATGCGGCCGACAAGGGCACCAAGCGGCCGCGGCAGCGTGTCGCGCAGCTCCTCGAGCCGGGGATGCATGAACTCCGCGATCTCGATGATCGCGCCCGGCGTCGCGTCGACCTCTTTCCGGATGCGGTCAAAGCGTGCCGGCCGGGTCTTGAGGTCGGCGACCCGGATGGTGTCCTCATAGGACATCCAGAGCGCAAGATGGCGCGCCACCTCCGTCGTCAGGCGGTAGCCGAGCGCGGGATCGTCAAGGCGCAGCAGCGGGCGCAGGCGATCAGCATAGTCGATCACATATTTGCGGTCCTGATAGTCGGCGAGCCGGCGCGCGCCTGCGAGCAGCACATCCTGGACCTGATGCGGAAAGTCGCGGCGCAGCATGCGCACCAGCGCCTCGGCGCCATGCGCCCCATAGGCGGCGGGCGGGGACTCGTGCGGCTCTTCCTCGACACCGCCGCGGGCGGCCTCGTATCCGCGGGCGAAACCGGCGAGATTCGCCTCGACCATGCGGCCATCGGCGCGGATCACCGCCTCATAGGCCTCACGCGGGAAGGGCAGCGCGTCCGAGCCCGCGAGGGCGCCGAAAAGCACCGCCGAGATGGCGCTTCCCGCTTTGCGGGCCGCGGCGGCCATGTCGAAGGCGACGAACCGTCGCGCATGGGCGCGGGCGGCCTCGGCGACCACGCCGGCATCCGCAGTGCCGTCACCAGGCGCCGATTTCTCGGCGATCGCATAGTCGCGATGGGTGGAGGCGATGAGCGTCGTCAGCTCCGGGGTGACAAAGCCGCGCAGGATGGCGCGGCCGGCCTCCATCCATTCGGCGGCGATGACGATATCGACATCGCCGGGCACCGGCATCAGCGCAAGGATCGGCGGCTTGCCCTGCGCCTCGGCGGCGGCGCGCGGGAAAAGCTCGACCGCATAGACGGTGGCGCCGGTGCGCTGCGCCACGCCGGGCACCGAGGTCGATTGCGCGATATGGCCCTCGGATTCGGCGAGCGCCACGATCCAGTTGGCGAGCACGCCGCCGCCCTGACCGCCGAGGGCATTGATCGAGATCGTGATCGCGCGCGGGCCCGTCATCGTCAGATGGCGCGCGCGAGGCGCCGCCGTTCGGCGCCCCGTTGCAGGAAGGAAATGATGGCCGTTCGAATGCGCGCCTTCAGCCGGTCCCCGAGCGCGGGATTGTGAATGATCTCGGCGCGGTAGAAGGAGGGGCAGAGGACGGCGGCGTGCGCCACCTCGCCGCAATGCCCGCAGCCGACGCAGTCCGGCGTCACATGGGCGACGGGGTCACGGCGCAAGGGATCGGGATTGGGGCGGATACTGAGCGAGGGACAGCCGGAAAGCCGAATGCAGGAATGATCGCCGGTGCAGGTCTCGGCATCGACGCCGAAGCGCGTCTGCACGACGCGCCGCCCCTCCTTCCGCATGCGCTGGCGTAGCGGTCGCTCGCGGCGCTGCCGGTTGAGCATGCACTCGCCGCTGGCGATGATCACCTTGGGCCCCTTCTCGCGGCTGGTGATGGCCTTTTTCAGCACCTCGCGCATGCGCGCGAGATCATAGCTGCCGACGGTCTCGAGCCAACTGACGCCAAGCCCGCGCACCGCATCGGCGATGCGGTGGCCGGTCGATTTTGTCGGATTGTCGGCGCGCGAGGACAACAGATCCTGCCCCCCGGTGGCGGCGGAATAATTGTTGTCGACGATGACCAGCACATTGTCGGAGCGATTGAAGACGGCGTTTCCGACACCGGATGTCAGCCCGTTGTGCCAGAAGCCGCCATCGCCCATGACCGCGACCGCGCGTTTCCTTGCCGCCACCCCGAAGGCCGCGGCCCCGGCCGCACCAAGGCCATAGCCCATCGTCGTGTTGCCGATATGGAATGGCGGCAGGATCGAGAAGAGGTGGCAGCCGATGTCGCAGGAGACATGGAAGGGACCGATCTCGCGCTCGACCAGCTTCATGGCGGTGAAGATCGGACGCTCCGGACAGCCGGTGCAAAAGCCCGCGGGCCGCGGCGGCACCACCTGCGCGAGCGCCGGCGGAGGAGGGGGCAGGGAGATCGTCCGCGCCCGCTGCCGCAGATCGGGCGCATGGCGCTCGAGAAAGGCGACAAGGCCCTGCTCGACCAACTGTCCGCTATATTCGCCGGCCATCGGCAGCACCGCCTTGCCGACCACCGCCGTCTCCAGCCCGGCGCGACGCAGGATGGTGTTGAGCGCCTGCTCGATATAGTCGGGCTGGCCTTCCTCGAAGAGCAGCACCGCGCGCTTGTCAGCACAAAAGCCGGTGATTTCCTCCTCGATCAGCGGATAGGTGACATTGAGGCAGTAGATCGGCAGCCCGGTGTTGCCAAAGGCATCGGCGAGCCCGAGCAGTTCGAGCGCGCGAACGAGCGTGTTGTAGAGCCCACCCTGAACGATGAGGCCGACCGCGCCGTCGCTGCCACCGAGAAACTCGTTGAGCCGGTGCTCGCGGATGAAGCGCCTGGCGGCCGGCAGGCGCTCGGCGATCTTCTCCCGCTCATGCAGAAAGTTCGCCGGCGGCAGGACGATGCGATCGGTATCGCGCACCGGGTTCTCAAGCGCCTCGGCGAGGCCGAAGGCGGGCCGGCGATTGTCGCTGGCGGTGAAATGGCCATAGACATGGCAGGCGCGGATGCGCAGCTCGAGCATCACCGGCGTCCGCGAGGCCTCCGAAAGCGCAAATCCCGTCTCCACGGCGTTCACGATCGACGGCAGGTCGGGCCGCGGGTCGAGCAGCCACATCTGCGACTTCATGGCAAAGGCGTGGCTGCGTTCCTGCATGATCGAGGAGCCCTCGCCATAGTCCTCGCCGATGATGATGAGCGCGCCACCCGTGACCCCGCCCGAGGCGACATTGGCGAGCGCGTCGGAGGCGACATTGGTGCCGACGGTCGATTTCCAGGTCACCGCGCCGCGCAGGGGATAGTTGACCGAGGCCGCCAGCATCGCCGCCGCCGCCGCCTCCGACGCCGAGGCCTCGAAATGGACGCCCAGCTCCTCGAGAATCGGTTGCGCGTCAGAAAGCACGTCCATGAGATGCGAGATCGGCGCCCCCTGATAGCCACCGACATAGGCGACGCCGGACTGCAGGAGCGCCTTGGTGACCGCAAGGATGCCCTCGCCGGCGAAATCCGCGCCGGCGCCAAGGCGCAGCTTCTCGACCTCTTTGGCGAAAGAGCGTTCGGCCATGATCGCCTAACCGTCCCCCGGCACCAGGGCAAAGACACGCAAGGGGCTGCCCGAGCCCTCCTCGATCTTCAAGGGCGCGGCGACGACGAGCGCGCCGGTGGCGGGCAGAAGATCGAGATTGGTCATGCATTGCAGCCCGTATTTGCCGGCGCCGTGCATATAGTGATGGCAGGGATATTGCGGCTCGAAGCGGAAGGCCTGGCCGGCATCGGTGCCGACGCATTCGGTGCCGAAACCGAGCACGTCGCGCTCCTCGATCATCCACAGCACCGCCGCGGCGTCAGGCCCGGGCGAATGCGCCCCGTCCTCCTTGAGATTGGTGTAATTGTCGGGGTCGGCGATCTTGCGCCAGTCGCTGCGCATGAAGAGCCAGGACCCGGCCGGAATGCGGCCGTGCCCGGCCTCCCAGGCCTCGAGAAAGTCCCTGGTCAGGATGAAGCCCTTGTCGGCGGCCACTTCCTTCGTGCAGTCGATGACACAGGCCGGGGCGATAAAATGGCGGACATCGAGCGTGTCCACGGCATTGCTCGGCAGGTCGCGGCCCGTCACCCAGTGGATCGGTGCATCGAAGTGCGTGCCGCTGTGCTCGGAGACGGTGAAATTGTTCCAGTACCAGGCGGGCCCGCGCTCATCATAACGCGAGATCTCCTCCTTGACGAAAGGGGAGGCCTGACCGAATTCCGGCGGCAGGGTGATGGTCGGGTAATCCGGCCGCAGCGTCTCGGTGAGATCGACGATGCGGACACCGCCATCGCCGATCGCGGTGGCAAGGTCGCGCAGCAGTGCGGCTGTCATCGGGCATCCTCCTTCGCGGGCTGCTGAGGGTGCGAATTATGACCAAAGCGCTGGCGTCAGTCTATGGACGCCGGCACCGGCCTGTCAAATTTCAAGTCTAAAATACCTGTCGGCGACGGCGGCCCTCAGTCGGCACGCCGGATGCCCCTTTCCTCGAGCAGCGGCAGCACGTTCTCGGCGAAATAGGGGAATTCCTCGGCATAGTTGACGAAGGCAAGCGTCGCGCCGCCGAATCCCGTCTCGTAGAGCCGGCACAGTCCGTCGGCCACCTGCTCCGGTGTGCCGACCAGCGGAAAGCCGCCGTGGCCGGCGGCCATGCGGTCGCGGATGAGCTGGAGCAGGTCGTGCGGAAAGGACTGCGCATGGGCGAATTGCAGGCGGATGAGATTGTCGACCGCGGCCCAGTCGGCATGGGTGTCGGCATAGTGCCTGTGATAGGCTTGGGCCTCCTCTTCCGTCGCCCGGCAGACGACATAGGTGAAGGTGAGCACGTCGACCGCCCGTCCCTCATGATGCGCCTGTTCCTTGAGCGCGGCGATCTCGTCCCGCGAGCGCTTAAGATCGATTGCCGGCGTGAACAGGAAATTGGCGTTGCGGGTGGCGAATTCGCGCCCCTGCTTGGAGCCCGCGGCATTGATGATCGGCGGCATGCCGCTCACCGGCTTGGGGTCGGAATGCACCCCCTTGAGGTGGAAATAGGTCCCGTCCCAGTCGAAGGGCCCGGGTTCCTGCCACAGCTTGCGCACGATATCGAACCACTCCTGGGCATAGCCATAGCGGGTCTCGTGATCGTCCGGCAGCGCGAGGCCCATGGCGTCATATTCGGGCTTGTTCCAGCCGGCGACGATATTGAGCCCGGCACGCCCGGCGCCGATCCGGTCGATGGTGGCGATCTGCTTTGCCACCACGACCGGGTGGTTGAAGGCGGTGTGCATGGTGGCGACGACACTGATGCGCTCGGTGATCGCCAAAAGCCCCGCCGCCCAGGTCACCGTCTCGAGCACCGAATGGTGGAAATTGGTCTCGCCGCCATAGCCGATCCAGCGCGCGATCGGCAGCATGAAGTCGAGCCCCGCCTCGTCACACAGGCGCACGAGACGGGCATTGTTCTCCCAGGAATTGACCCAGCGTTCGGGCACCTTGGTGACCGCCATGCCCGAGGAACAGTTGGCGGAAAAGATGCCGAGCTTGAAATGGTCACGCCGGTAAAGCCGATTGCGCGGCGCCGCCATGGAAGTCCTCCCCCTGTTGCTGTATGATCAAAAATCGGATGTAATTTTAAGCTAAAAGTATCTCGCTGTCCATCGCCCGTTCGGGGGTGTCCGGAAGCGCGGCGGACGATCGGGGCCGGCGGTTGGCGGTCATCGGCTATCAGACGCGGAGACAGGGGATGAGCGACCTGGAAGGTGCACTCGACCGGCACTGGCACCTGGCGACCGACGATCACGAGGTCGCGCTCGCCGAATTCGAATATTCGGTCATGCGCGCCTTCGAGGGTTTTGCGCGCTGGCAGGCGGAGTGCCTTGCCGCGGTCACCGGCCTGCAGATGGGTGGCGGCGACAATGCCATCCTGCATGTGATCCGCATGAAGGACCGGCCGAAGGGGGCAAAGGAGATTGCCCGCCTGCTCAATCGCGACGATCTGCCCAACATCCAGTATTCCCTGCGCAAGCTCGTCAAGGCCGGTCTCATCACGAAGCGCGGCGGCGGCAGCCACCGCCAGGGCGTCCGTTATGAGACCACTGCGCAAGGGCGGGCGGTGACGGAGCGATACGCTGCCGTGCGACGCGCGCTTCTCGTTGCATTTACGCGCTCCGCCGGCGGCCTCGACGCCGCGCTCGAGGACGCCACGCGCACGCTCGAGCTGATGGCCGGAATCTACGAGCAGGCGGCCCGCATCGCCGCCACCCACCGGCGGCCGACGACCGATCGCAAGGATAGCGGTAGCGCCTGAGCGCCCCGGCGCGGGCGCGTGCCTCTCCCTCGCACCCCCGCCTATGCCCCCTGCAGCAAGAGCTGGTCGGCGCGATGATCATTGTCCGCACCCGGCATTGTCTTTGACAATTGCGGCATTTTAAGCTTAAACTAACAACGCTGTATTGCCACAAGGGCGTCGTCAACGGAAAAGCGCCCCGGAGCGGGCGAAAAGGGGAGGGCAATCATGACAGGTCTTGCTGCGGCCGTGCCCGGCCGCTCAGGGGAAATCTCCGGTCTTTGTGACGGCAGCGGTCCGTCGCCTGCGGAGGCGTTCCGGACGCCATACCGAGCGGGCGTCTCGCCCCGCCAGCGGAGCGCGGTCTCTGGCGCGACACTGGCGATCGCTCTCATGGCTGCGGCGACAGTCGCGCCCGGGACCGTGCGGGCCGGCGGGATGGCCGCCGAAGAGGCGGAGCAGACGTCGTCGGAATCGGCGCAGGCAAGCGCCGCCGACGAGGGCCGCCTGCTCGAGGAAATCGTCGTCGTCGCGCAGAAGCGGCAGCAGAACATCCAGAATGTGGGCATGGCCATCGATGCCTTTTCCGGCGCCCAGTTGCGCAATTTCGGCATCGAGCGCAGCATGGACGTGGCGACCATCTCGCCCGGCGTGCATGTCGCCGGCAGTCATGCCGGCCAGCAGTTGCAGTTCAGCATCCGCGGCGTCGTCAACAACGACTTCAATCCGGTGGTCGAGACGCCGAACGCGGTCTATCTCGACGAGGCCTATATCGCCGCCCTGCCGGGCCAGAATTTCGGCCTTTTCGACATCGACCGGGTCGAGATCCTGAAAGGCCCGCAGGGCACGCTCTTTGGCCGCAATGCGACCGGCGGCCTTGTCCATTATCTCTCGCGTCAGCCGCGTTTCGATCATTGGGAAGGCTATGCCAGCGGTGAATTCGGCCTCTATGACTCACCGGCCGACGCCTATGGCGGCCGTCTCACCGCGGCGCTCGGCGGTCCATTGGGGGGAGAAGGCCGCGGCGCGCGGCGCGATCTACTGGAACCGTCATGGCGGCTATCTCAAGAATCTCTATCCCCAGGGTGCGGTGGGTGGCCCCTCCGGGCCCGGTGCGGGGGCCGATCTCGGTGACGACGACACGCTCGGCAGCCGGCTCATCCTCGCCTTCGAGCCGAGCGATCGGCTGCGCGTGCGCCTGACCGGCAATTTCGCCCGCAGCCGCACCGCCACGGCGCCCTATCAGGCGAAGCCGACGATCGGCGTCTTCGAGAATGTCGGCGGCGGCCTCGAGCTCGTCGACGTCATCGACGTGGCCCCCGGCGAGGGCCGTGCGAGCATCGGCCCCGGCGGCATCGATGTCGGCACCGATCTCGACAATGACGGGCTGTTCGGCAGCCAGGATGCACCGGGCGCCGAGTTCTTCGGCCGGTTCGCGCCCGGTGGCGACTTCTTCGGCTATCGCGACCCCGACGGGCCGGGCTTCACCACCTCGAGCGATTTCGCCTTCAAGGATCACAACTTCACCCGCAGCTGGGGCTGGAATGGCCGCGTCACCTATGACATCAGTCCCGACGTCACGCTCACCTATATCGGCGACTACAAGAGCTATGACGAGCTCATCTTCCTCGATGTCGATGCGGCGCCGGTCAACCAGTCGGCCAATTACGCCGCCATCGATGCGAGCAGCGTCACCCAGGAACTGCGGCTCAACGGCACGGCCGGGCGGCTGACCTGGGTCGCCGGCTTCTTCTATCTCAACATCACCAATGATTCCGACGACGGGCTCAAGTTCCCGGCCAATGGCGTCGTGCCCGGCTCGCCCTTCGATCTCAATTCCGAGGCCGATCTTGAGACCAATTCCTATTCCGGCTTCCTCCACACCCAGTATGACGTGAACGAGAAGCTCTCGCTCATCCTCGGCGTGCGCCTGATCGAGGAGCAGAAGGACTATTTCTTCGAGCAGGCGATCTACCCGACGCAGAGCAGCTTCGCGATCAAGGAAGGGGCGAAATTCGTCATCGGCCCGGTCTTCGGTGCCGGCGGGCCGGAACCCTTCACCACCGACACCTCGGACACGCTCTGGGCGGGGGTCGTGCGCGCCGAGTATCGCGCCACCCCCGATCTCATGCTCTGGGCCTCGGTCAAGCGCGGGGTGAAGGCAGGCAGCTTCAATGCGCAGCTCGCCGGCGGCCTCGGCGTGCCGCCGAGTGCGATCCCCTACCGGCCGGAGATTCTCTATTCCTACGAGACCGGCTTCAAGAGCACGGTGCTCGACGGCCTCGGGCGGCTCAATGCCAATTTCTTCTACTATGACTACAATGACTATCAGGCCTTCCTCTTCACCGGTGTCTCGGGCGTCGTCATCAACAATGACGCCACCTACAAGGGGATCGAGGCCGATTTCACGGTCTCGCCGACGGAAGGCCTTGACCTGCGCCTCGCCGGTGCCTGGATCGACGCCAAGGTGAAGGATGTGCCGCTTCGTGTCGGCGGGCCGATCAGCCGTAATGTGCGCCCGACCTACACGCCGAAATTCCAGGCCAATGCGATGCTCGGCTATGAATGGGCGGCCTTCGGCGGCCGCATGCACGTCTCGGCAGAGGGCAGCTATTCGAGCAGCTTCTTCTACAATCTGAGGAATTTCGCCGCCGACCGGTTCGGCTCCTATTTCCTGCTCAATACGCGGCTCAACTGGACGAGCGCCGACGAACGCTGGGAGCTGGCGTTCAACATTCGCAATCTGACGCAGGAGAAGGCGGGCGTGCTCGGCTTCGACCTTGCCACACTGTGCGGCTGCAACGAGGTCAGCTACCGCGCGCCGCGCTGGTTCGGGCTCGAGCTTCTCTATCGGCTCGATTGAGGGCCCCCCACCGGCCTCCGCCGCACTCCTCCGGTCTTGTGCCGGCGGGGCGCGGCGGGGGTTATCCGGGGATGACCGCCGTCGCCTCGATCTCGATCAGCGCCTCGGGCTCGACCAGCGCCCCCACCTCGAGAACCGCCATCGCCGGATAGTGCCGGCCGATGAGCCGGCGATAGATCGCCCCCAGTTCCGGCGCGGCCTCGCGATAGGCCTCGATATCGGTCAGATACCAGGTCATGCGGACGATATGTTCGGGTGCGGCGTCCGCCTCGGCGAGCACCGCAAGAATGTTCTTCAGCACCTGCTCGAACTGACCGACGAGATCATGGGCACGGAAGACCTGATCCGCGTCCCAGCCGATCTGCCCGGCGACGAAAATCACGCGCCCCGCCGCTGCGACGCCATTGGCATAGCCCTTCGGGCGCGGCCAGCCCTTTGGTTGCAGGATGCGCATGGTTCTTCGGTCCCTATCAGCCCTGCTGCGCATAGCCGGCGAGAACCTGGCGCGCAATGATGATTTTCTGTATCTCGCTCGCCCCCTCATAGATACGCAACGCGCGAACCTCGCGATAGAGCCGCTCGGTCAAGGCACCCGCGACGACACCGGCACCGCCATGGAGCTGAACCGCCCGGTCGATCACCCGCTGCGCCGCCTCGGTGGCGTGAAGCTTGGCCATCGCCGCCTCGCGCGTCACCCTCTCGGCACCGCTGTCCCTGGTCCAGGCGGCGCGGTAGACGAGAAGGGCCGCGGCGTCGATGTCGAGCGCCATCTCGGCGAGCGCCGCCTGCGTCATCTGCAGATCGGCGAGCGGCGCCCCGAAGAGCCGCCGCATGCTTGCCCGTTCGAGCGCCGAATCGAGGGCCCGGCGGGCAAGACCGAGCGCCGCCGCACCCACCGTCGAGCGGAAGATGTCGAGCGTCGCCATGGCGATGCGAAAGCCCGCGCCGGGGGCGCCGAGCATCGCCTCACGCGGCAGAACGCAGTTTTCGAGACGGAGACCGGCCAAAGGATGCGGCGCGATCAGGGGGATCCGTTCACTGACCGAGAATCCCGGCGTCGCAGCGTCGACAATGAAGGCGCTGAGGCCGCGCGCGCCCTCGCCCTCGCCGGTGCGCGCGAACAGGACATAGAAATCGGCGATGCCGCCGTTCGAGATCCAGTATTTCTCGCCATCGAGCCGATAGCCTCCCGCCACCGGCACCGCGCGCGTCGTGATGGCCGCGACATCCGACCCTGCCTCCCGCTCCGAGAGCGCGAAGGCGGCGATCTTCTCGCCGCGCGCAACGGCGGGCAGATACGCGGCTTTCTGCTCCTCGCTGCCAAAGAGCGTGATCGCACCCGAGCCCAGCCCCTGCATGGCGAAGGCAAAATCGGCAAGCGCCGATTCATGGGCGAGCCCCTCGCGCACCAGGCACAGGCTGCGCACATCGAGCGTCCCGGACAGCCCGCCATGGGCCGCCGGTACGGTATGCCGCAGCCAGCCGTCCTTGCCGAGCCGGGCAACAAGCGCCCGGCAGGCGGCGCCGACATCCTCCTCCGGCGCGGCAAGGAGCGATCGCTGGTCATCGATCCAGGCCGACAGATCGCCCTTCAGCGCGCGATGGCGATGGTCGAGGAAGGGCCAGTCGAGATAGCTGCGATCGGCCATTCAGTCACCCTCGAACCGCGGCTTTTGCTTGTTCACGAAAGCCTCATAGGCGCGCCGGAAATCCTTCGTCTGCATGCAGATCGCCTGCGCCTGCGCCTCGGCCTCGATGGCCGTCTCGAGGCTCATCGCCCATTCGACATTGAGCTGGTTCTTGGTGATGCCGTGCGCGAAGCTCGGCCCCGCGGCGAGCGCCGACGCCGTCTCGCGGGCGGCGGCAAGGAGCACGCCGGGTTCGCACAGCCGGTTGAAGAAGCCCCAGCGCTCGGCCTCCTCGCCGTCCATGGTGCGGCCCGTGAACAGCAGCTCGGAGGCCCGCCCCTGGCCGACGATCCGCGGCAGGATGGCGCAGGCGCCCATGTCGCAGCCGGCGAGCCCGACGCGGGTGAAGAGAAAGGCCACCCGCGCCCGTGCCGTGCCGTAGCGCAGGTCCGACGCCATGGCGAGAATCGCCCCCGCACCGACGCAGACGCCGTCGACGGCGGCGATGATCGGCTGCGGACAGGCGCGCATCGCCTTGACGAGATCCCCGGTCATGCGCGTGAAGGCGAGCAGCCCGGGCATGTCCATTCCGGTCAGCGGCCCGATGATCTCGTGGACATCGCCGCCGGAGCAGAAATTGTCGCCGGCACCGGTGAGCACCACCGCGCGCACCGCGCCGCCGTCCCTGAGCGCCCGGAACAGGTCGCGCAATTCGGCATAGGACTCGAAGGTCAGCGGATTCTTGCGATCCGGGCGCGTGAGGGTGACGGTGGCCACACCGTCGGCGAACTCCCAGGCGAAATGGGTGGGGGCAAAGGTCACGGGATCACGCATCGGCCGCCCTTTTCTCACTCTCCGCCACGGAACGCCGGACGCGTATGAGCTGCTCCATCAGGGTTTCGATCTCCTCATTCGTGAGATCGGCAAACATGTCGTCGACCCAGCCTTCATGCACCTTCGCCATGGTCGCGAACGCCTCGCGACCCTTGCGCGACAGGCGGACGCGAAAGGTGCGCCGGTCCCTGGCGTCGACCTCGCGTTCGATCAGTCCATCGGCGAGAAGCCGGTTGGCGACGCCGGTGACATTGCCGTTCGAGACCATCAGCGCATGCGACAGCTCGCCCATGGTGAGCCCGTCGGGATGGCGTTCGAGCGCGGCAAGCACGTCGAACCGCGGCAGGGTGGTGTGAAACTCCCGCGCAAGGCGCGTGCGCAGCCGCTTC
>JBHHTO010000059.1:0-11821 GCA_046753425.1 Rhodothalassiaceae bacterium
GCAGGTCGCCGAGAGCTTCGCGAAATACGGCAAGTACCACAAGCTCTCGATGGCGCTGCTTATCGGCGGCGTGTCCTTTGGCGACCAGGAGGCGAAGCTCGACCGCGGCGTCGACGTCCTGATCGCGACGCCGGGTCGCCTGCTCGATCATTTCGAGCGCGGCAAGCTGATGCTGAGCGGGGTGCAGATCCTCGTCGTCGACGAATGCGATCGCATGCTCGACATGGGCTTCATCCCCGATGTCGAGCGCATCTGCAAGCTCATGCCGCAACGCCACCAGACGCTTTTCTTCTCGGCCACGCTGTCCAAGGAGATCAAGCGCCTGACCGACCAGTTCCTGGACGATCCCAAGCTTATCGAGGTGGCCCCGCCGGCCTCGCCGGCGGAGACCGTCGAGCAGAAACTCGTCGTCGTCGGCCCGCGCGAGAAATCGAAGACCCTGAAAACGCTCATCGCCGATGACGAGGTCAGCAACGCGATCGTCTTCTGCAACCGCAAGGTCGAGGTGAAATCGGTCTATCTGAGCCTCAAGCGCGCCGGGATCTCGGTGGGACAACTGCATGGCGACATGGCGCAGCCGGACCGCATGGACATGCTTGCCCGTTTCAAGCAGGGCGAGGTCAAGGTTCTCGTTGCCAGCGACGTTGCGGCGCGTGGTCTCGACATCCCGCGTGTGAGTCATGTCTTCAACTATGACGTGCCGCACAATGCCGAGGATTATGTGCACCGCATCGGACGCACCGGGCGTGCCGGCCGCAAGGGCGTGGCGGTGACCATCGCCACGCCCGCGGACGCCGAGGCGGTACAGGCGATCGAGAAGCTTATCGGCAAGAGCATTCCGCAGATCAGCATCGACGGCGTCAAGGGCCGCGCGCTTGCCCCGGTGGCGGAGAGCGAGAGGGCGCCTCGTCGCGGACGTCGCGGCGGGCGACGGCGGGGCTCACCGGGTGGCGATGCAGCCGCCGGCGAGACGGCATCCGGTCGTCAAAACAGGATGCCGGAAGCGGGTGCCCCGGCATCCGGACCCGACGACGGCAAGAGGCACGACAAGTCGCAACGCCGGCCGCGGCAGGCGAAGGGACCGCGCGACGATCGTTCCCGGGCCAAGCCGCGTGCGCCGGCACCAGAAGGCAAGCGGGCGGAGCCGGTTGTCGGTCTCGGCGACCATGTGCCGGCCTTTCTCAAGCGACCGGTCAGGCGCGGGCAATAGACGCGCCGCGATTCGTGCAGGCCTCCCCGTTTTGGATGCTCGCCGGCGGCGCGCCCTGCCCCTATGATCGGCGCGACCGAACAGGGAGAGACCATGACCGACTCACCCCATGTCCTGAGCGAGACCAGGGGCGCGGTACGCATTCTGCGCCTCAACCGCCCCGACAGCCTGAACGCGCTGTCGGGTCCCATGCTGGCAGCCCTGAAGGCGGCGATTGAGGAGGCCGCAAACGCGGGTGGCGGCATTCGCTGTCTGGTTCTCACCGGCGAAGGACGCGGCTTCTCTTCCGGCGCTGATCTCGTCGAGGGGGCGCAGGGCGGGCCACAGGCGCTCGATCTCGAGACCCTGCTCAAGGAACGCTACAACCCGCTCGTCACCGCCCTCCATGAGCTGCCCATGCCGGTCATCGCGGCGGTCAACGGGCCGGCGGCAGGAGCGGGCATGAGCCTTGCGCTCGCGGCCGACTTCATCATCGCCGCACGCTCCGCCTATTTCCTGCAGGCCTTCGTCCGCATCGGCCTCGTTCCCGATGCCGGCTCGACCTATTACCTGCCGCGCCTCATCGGCCCGGCCCGGGCGGCGCGCATGATGATGCTCGGCGAGCGGGTGAGCGCGGACGAAGCGGCGGAATGGGGGCTCGTGCACCGGGTCGTTGATGACGCCGCGCTGATGGACACCTGCCTGGCCTTGGCGAGCGAACTCGCCCGCGGACCGACGCGGGCGCTGGCCGCCATCCGCCGCCTCGTCCGCGCCTCCTTCGACAATGATCTTGCGGCACAGCTCGCCATGGAGGCCCGCGAACAGGGCGCACTCGGGCAGAGCAAGGATTTCCTCGCCGGCGTCGGCGCCTTACTCGGCAAGAGCGAACCGCGATTCAGCGGCGAATGACCTGGTGTCATCCCTTGCGGCTCTTGCGCTGGGCGAGTCGCTGCCGCTTCGTCCGTCGCTTCGACAGATAGGGGTTCTTCGAGGTCTTCAGAACCAGACGCAAGGGCACCCCGGGAAGCCCGAAATCCTGTCGCAGCGCGTTTTCGAGATAGCGCAGATAGCTTGGCGGCACGGCCTTCGGGTGGTTGGTGAAGATGACGAAAGTGGGCGGCCGCGCCTTGATCTGTGCACCATAGCGCATGCGTGTGGCGCGACCGCGGTCCGCCGGCGGCGGGTGCGCCGCGGTGACGGCGGCGAGCCAGTGATTGAAGTCGGGCGTCGCGATGCGGCTGTTCCACAGGGCATGGGCCTCGCGTACGGCGGGCATCAGGCGCTCGAGTCCCTGTCCGCCGAGGGCCGAGACCGGCACCGCCCGCAGCCCCTTGAGCTGCGGCAGGGAGCGCGCCAGCGCGTCGCCGATGGCCCGTTCGACACCAAGACGGTCGGCGACCAGATCCCATTTGTTGAGGGCGAGCACGATCGCCCGCCCCTCCTCGGCGACGAGCGAGGCAAGTTTCAGATCCTGGCGGTCCAGCCCGCGCTCGGCATCGATGAGCAGGATCACCACCTCTGCAAAGCGGATCGCCCGCAGGGCATCCGCAACCGACAGCTTCTCGAGCTTCTCCGTGATCCGCGCGCGACGCCGCAGCCCTGCCGTATCATAAAGACGGACCGGCCGTCCCTCATGGCTCCAGTCGACGGCGATAGAATCCCGTGTCAGGCCCGCCTCGGGACCGGTCAGCAGACGATCCTCGCCGACGAGGCGATTGATGAGGGTCGATTTGCCCGCATTGGGACGCCCGACCACGGCCAGACGCAGCGGCCGGTCCTCTGCCTCCTCGCTATCGGAGAATTGATAGTCGAGGTCCCCTTCCTCCGGTCCCTCCCGCTCCCTGCGCCCGCTCTCCGGCTCGTCCGTCGCCGGCGTTGCGGCCACCCGATCTCCGATCGCATCCCGGATGGCATGATAGAGTCCGGCGAGCCCCTCGCCATGCTCGGCGGAGAGCATCACCGGATCACCGAACCCAAGGCTGTAGGCGTCGTAGGCGCCTTCCTGCCCGGCCCGCCCCTCGGCCTTGTTGGCGACGAGGATGACCGGCACCGCCACCCGCCGCAGCCAGTCGGCGAAATGACGATCCATCGGCGTGATGCCGGCCCGTGCATCGACGAGAAAGAGGGCGCAGTCGGCGTCCTCGAGGGCGCGTTCCGTCTGTGCCCGCATGCGGCGCGCAAGGCTGCCCTCCTCGCCCTCCTCGAGGCCGGCGGTATCGATGACGCGAAAGCCGAGGTCGCCAAGCCGCCCCTCCCCCTCACGCCGGTCGCGGGTGACACCGGGGGTGTCGTCGACCAGCGCCAGGCGCCGGCCGACCAGTCGGTTGAACAGCGTCGACTTGCCGACATTCGGCCGTCCGACGATGGCGAGGGTGAGGTCCATGCTTTCCCGTCCGCATCACATGTGGGCGCCCTTGTCGCCCGTGGGTCGGCCGGCGCAAACCGTCTACACGGCAGAAACAACGCGGGCGGCCGAGGCCGCCCGCGAGAGCCGAAAGGGGCGCCGGTCAGGCCGCCCGCTTGACCTCGATATGCTTGACCTTCGAGGCGGCATCCGCCGCACGCGGCAGGACCACCTTCAGCACGCCATTGCGGAAGGTCGCCTCGGCCTTGTCGGTATTGATGCCGGCGGGCAGCGGAATCGCCCGATAGAAGGCGCCATAGCTGCGCTCACGCAGATAGGCATTGTCTTCCTTCTCCTCGCGCTCCTCCTTCTTCTCGCCACGAATGGTAAGCGTGTCCTCGGTCAGCGCAAGATCGACGTCCTTCTCCTCGAGGCCGGGAAGATCGACGGTCACCTCAAGACCCTTGTCGGTCTCGACGACATCAACCGCCGGTACCGCGAATCCCTCGACACGCGGAAATCCGAAGCCGTTTCCTTCAAAGCGGCTCCAGAACTCGTCGAAAGCACGCGCGATCTCGCGATGGAGCGCAAAGATGGGGCTCACTTCGCGCACCGGACCCGCGAAGGTCGCGGGCGCCGTGCTCTTGCGGCCCCAGGGGATGAGATCACGGAACTGCATGGTGCTTTCCTCCTTTCCTCACTTGCTGCCTGTGGCTACGCCTTGTTGATTGCGATGTGACGCGCCCGGACATCGGCCTTCTTGGGCAGAACGAGCGCCAGCAGGCCATCACGATGCCGTGCCTCGATGCGGTCCTGATCGATGTCCTCGGAAAGCCGGAAGACGCGCTCGAAAAGACCGCTCTCGAATTCGCTGTAGAGCGGCGTCATGCCTTCGGTTTCGATGTCGCTCGCGCGCCCGCGCACGGTCAGCACATTGCGCTCGACGGTGACATCGAGATCCTCGGGCCGGACAGCCGGCACCTCGATCTGGAGCAGGAAGGCCTCACCGGTTTCCATGATATCCGCACGCGGCTCGAACAGCGGCATGCCGGTCCGGAAGCCGTCACCGGCACGCTCGAGAGAGGTGCCGCGTGCTTCAGCAAGTGCACGTGCCATGGTCCCACTCTCCTTTCCTACTTCGCCTCGACCTTCTTGATTTCGATCCGATGCGGACGATCCTCCTCGGGACGCGGCAGGTCGATGATCAGCAGACCGTTCTCGAAACGCGCATCGGCCTTTTCCGCCTCGACGCGGAAGGGAAGATCGACGCTGCGAGAGAACGGGCCCGAAATCCGCTCCCGCCGCAGCCAGACCGCATCATCGCGCGCCGTCGATCCGGGCAGCTCGCCGCGAATCGTCAGGCGGTTTCCGGTGGTCGATAGATCGACATCCTCGAGCTGCACGCCGGGCAGGCGCACGACCACGCGGGCCTTGTCGTCACCGAGATAGACATTAAGCGCCGGCACCGCGAATTCCGCCTCCTCCTCGCCGAGAACCGAACTGAAGAGACGGTCCATGTCGCGCTCGAGGCGTCGCAACTGCACGAACGGATCGAATCCGAATGCACTCATTGCAGGCATCAGCATTTGCGCCTCCTCCATTCCAGACAGACCGATCGATTGCCGACTCCACACTCCCGGCCTTCGCCGCGGCGATGGCCGGGGCGACGTTCCGGGCGGGCGGGACAGCCGGCCCCCCGGCGGCCCCGGTCCGGTCTGGAAAGGCGGCGCACCACGCCTGTCGCGGTACGCTCGGGAAAGGGCTTCGTGCGCCTTGGTCGACGCAGAAATGCGTTGCCAGGGAACAACGAAGCCACATCCTTCGCGCGAAGCGACGTGACCGGCGACCCCTTGGGGGGGACACCCTCCGTCATTCCAGGCCGGGACCCGGAAACCGGCATCCCGCACTCGCCGAGATAGAAATGGAGGCCATCCTTTCAAGACCCTCGAAGGTCTCTCCGAGTGATTTTTTTTACTCTGCTTTTTCAAAGAGATGGAATGCGTCCTATCGCCTAGCGATAGGCAATGAGGTCGGCCTCTTCGGTGAGCACGTAAAGCGTGCCATCGGCGACCACCGGCATCGCAATGCTGCTCGCCGGCAGTTCGACGCCCCCCAGGATCGCTCCCGTATAGGGTGAGAGGGTAAGAAGGACGCCATGGGACGAAACCACGATGAGGCGGTCGCCGGCGAGCACCGGTCCGGTCCAGGCCAGTGGGCCCTTGCGCTCCTCGATATCCTTGAACCGCTGCAGGCGCGTCACCCAGCGGATGCGCCCGTCGGCGGCATTGATCGCCGCCACCTCGTCATCGACGGTGACGACAAAAAGATAGTCACCGGCGATCCAGGGCGTATCCACCGAGGCGACATTGTTCTCCCAGACGCGCTCGCCGCTGCGCATGTCGATCGCCACCATGCGGCCGGCATGACCGACGGCATAGACGCGACCGCGGTCGATGATCGGGTCGCCGTCGATGTCGGCAAGGGTCGCGAGCGGCGTCAGCCGCCGCGTCCGCGACAACGTATCCTGCCAGGACTGACGACCGTTCTCGACGCGCATGGCGAGGAGCTCGCCGGACGACAGGGCCGCGATGACCGTATCCGACTGCACCGCCGGCGAGGCGGCACCGAGAATGCCGGCATCCTCGGGAAGCCCGGCCTCGGTCCACAGGAGCTGCCCCTCCCGGAGATCAAGAGAGAGCACCTCATTGTCCTGTGTCACGGCGAAGATACGGCCGTCCGCTATCGTCGGCGCGCCCCGGAAGGGCACCACCCCTTGATAGCGCCAGATCTCGTGCCCGTCATCGACCGCAAGCGCGGAGATGAAGCCGAAGCCGGTGGTGACGATGAGACGGTCCCCCGCGACGGCAAGTCCGCCGCCGAAGGCGAGCGCCCGCTTCTCGCCCTTGAGACGCAACTCGGTCGACCACAGGCGGCGCCCGTCGGCGGTGCGCCAGGCGCTGACACGCCCCCGCGTGTCGATGGTGAAGATGCGCCCGTCGGCCACTACCGGCGACATGATGAGGCGCGTGAACATGTCCGACCCCTCGCCGATATCGACCCGCCAGGCGCGCGTGAGCGGATCGCCGAGCGCAAGATGGTGCACCGCGTGCGTCGGCACGCCGCCCGACTGTGGCCAGCTCAGATTGCGATAGGGACGCGGCAGGACGACCCGCACATTGGCGAGCGCCGGATCGGCCTCGAGCTGCTGCTCGAAGGTCAGCACCGGAATGCGCTCGCGGCCGGCATTGGGATTGGTCCCCGGTGCGTCGGGCTCGCTGATATCGACACCGCGGCTGCAACCGGCGGCGAGGAGCAGGATCAGGGGAGCCAGGCGGGCACAGTTCACGACGGCGCTCCCTCTTCGCCGGCGGCGACCGGAGGCTCGGCCGGTGCCGCATCCGCACCATCCTCATCCCCGGCGCCCGGTTCGGGCGGCGCACCCATGCTGGCCAGCATGTCGCGCGCCCGCGCCTTGATTCCGGGCGGTGTCTCGGGATCCTCGACGAGGCCCGAGAAGCGCGACCGCGCCGCCTCGGTGTCGCCTGCCGCGAGTTCCGCCGCTCCCAGAAGCTCGAGCGCACTGAAGCGAAGCGGCGCCTCGGGCGCGGCCAGCGGCTCGAGACGGGCAATCGCCGTTGCGGGTCCCTCGCTGTCGAGGCTCGCTTCCGCCGCAAACAGGGCGGCATAGGCCTTGAGCCGTGGATCGTCGGCCATCCGCGCCACCTCGTCATAAAGCCCGATGGCGACCGCGAGCTGCCCCGCCTTCGCCCGCGCCCCGGCCTCACGCATGCGCACGAGCAGGGCATAACCGCCATCGAAGCTGGGGCGGGCCTCGGCCAGGATGTCGGCCATCTCAGCGGGGGATTTCTTGTCGATCGATTCGACAAGCGCGACATAGCGCGCGGCCTCGGCCCGGAGTGCCCGCTCGCGCTGGGCTTCCCAGTAGCGATACCCGATCACCCCCGCGATGACGAGGACGAGCACGACCGCGGCCCGGGGACCGTGTTTCTTGAGCAGGGCGATCAGGCGGTCGCGACGGACCTCTTCATCGACCTCGCGAAAAATCAGTTCCGATTCGTCAGCCACGCTTCGCTCTCATCTTTGCCGCATCGTCCGCTTGCGCGGCTAGCATATCGCCGCCGTCGCCGCCAGTGGAAATGCCACCGCCGCCCCGCCGCGGGCTCAATTCCCGTCCCTCTCCTCGCGCATGCCGTAGGTCTGTTCGGGACCGGGAAAGCGGCGCGCGCGCACATCGGCGGCGTAGCGCGCGACGGCATCGGAGATGACGCCGCCGAGTTCGGCATAGGGTCTGACGAAACGCGGCGCCCAGTCAAAGAGCCCGAGCATGTCCTCGGTGACCAGGATCTGCCCGTCGCAGGCCGCCGAGGCGCCGATGCCGATGATGACATTCGGCGCCGCAGCGGCGATCTCGCGCCCCAGCGGCTCGGCGACGCCCTCGACCACGGTCGCGAAAGCGCCGGCCTCGGCGACGGCCCGCGCGTCGGCGAGGATCGGCTCCCATTCCGCCCGCCGCCGTCCCTGCGCGGCATAGCCGCCGATGCTGTGCACCGATTGCGGCCTCAGGCCGACATGACCCATGACCGGCACGCCGCGCTCGACGAGAAAGCGGATCGTCGGCGCCATCACTAGCCCGCCCTCGAGCTTCACCGCCTGCGCGCCGGTCTCGGCGAGCGCGCGGGAGGCATTGCGGAAGGCGTCCGCAGGGGACGACTCATAGCTGCCGAAGGGCATGTCGAGGACGACGAGGGCGCGCGCCGAACCGCGCACCACGGCGCGAGCATGCGCGATCACCATGTCGAGCGTGACAGCGAGCGTCGTCTCCATGCCGTAGAGCGCCATGCCCATGGAATCGCCGACCAGCAGGACATCGCAATGGGGGTCGAGCAGGCGCGCGAAGGGTGCGCTGTAGGCAGTGAGGCAGACCACCGGCTCACCCCCCTTGCGCGCGGCGATCTGCGGCACGGTAAGCCGCCGCGGCGCTCCCGCCCCGCCCCCGTCCTTTTTCTGCGCACTCATCGGTCGCTCCTTGTCTCACTCCCACTCGATCGTGCCCGGCGGTTTCGAGGTCACGTCATAGACGACACGGTTGATGCCGCGCACCTCGTTGATGATCCGCGTCGCGACATGCGACAGGAAGCCGTGATCGAAAGGATAGCTGTCGGCGGTCATGCCGTCGACCGAAGTCACCGCCCTGAGGGCGAGAACATGGTCATAGGTTCGCGCATCGCCCATGACGCCGACGCTGCGCACCGGAAGAAGCACGGCGAAGGCCTGCCAGATGCTGTCATAGAGCCCGTTGAGCCGGATCTCCTCGAGAAAGATTGCATCCGCCTTCCTCAGGATGTCCGCCTTCTCGCGCGTCACCGGCCCCGGTATCCGGATCGCAAGGCCGGGCCCGGGGAAGGGATGACGATCGACAAAGGCATCGGGCAGCCCGAGCTCGCGGCCGAGCGCCCGCACCTCGTCCTTGAAAAGCGCGCGCAGGGGCTCGACGAGCCGGAGCTTCATCTTCTCGGGCAGACCGCCGACATTGTGGTGCGACTTGATGGTGACCGACGGCCCACCGGTGAAGGAAACGCTCTCGATGACATCGGGATAGAGCGTGCCCTGGGCGAGAAAACGGGCATCCCTGATCCGCGCTGCCTCCTCTTCGAAGAGCGCGACGAAAAGGCGACCGATGGTCTTGCGCTTCTCTTCGGGATCGGCAACGCCGTCGAGGGCGCCGAGAAAGAGATCCGCCGCCTCGCGATAAACGAGCGGGATATTGTAATGGTCGCGAAACAGGCTCACCACCTGCTCGGCCTCGCCGAGGCGCAAAAGCCCCGTATCGACGAAGACGCAGGTGAGCTGATCGCCGATCGCCTCGTGCAGGAGCACGGCGACGACCGAGCTGTCGACGCCGCCGGAGAGTCCGCAGATCACCCGGCCCGTGCCCACCTCAGCACGGATCTCGGCGATCTTGCTCTCGCGAAAGGCGGCCATGGTCCAGTCGCCGGTGGCACCACAGACATCGCGCGCGAAATTGCGGATAAGCTGCGCCCCGTGCGGCGTGTGCACGACCTCGGGGTGGAATTGCAGGCCGTAAAAGCGCCGTTCGTCGTCGGCGATGACGGCACAAGGCGCCCCTTCCGAGGTGGCGACGACGCGAAAGCCCGCAGGCAGGCGGATCACCCGGTCGCCATGACTCATCCACACCTGCTCGCGCCCGCCGACCTGCCAGACGCCGTGGAAGAGCCGGCAGTCCTCCCGGATATCGACAAAGGCGCGGCCGAATTCCTGGTGCTCGGAGGTCTCGACGGCACCGCCGAGCGCCGCCACCATCGCCTGCTGCCCGTAGCAGATGCCAAGAACGGGAAGGCCGCTCTCGAAGACCGCCCGCGGCGGCGCCGGCGCGTCGTCCCAGGTCACCGAGGCGGGACCGCCGGACAGGATGATGCCGACCGGCGGCTTTGCCGCGAGCGCCTCCGCCGCGCGCTGGAAGGGCACGATTTCGCAATAGACGCCAGCCTCGCGCACACGCCGCGCGATGAGCTGCGTCAACTGGCTTCCGAAATCGATGACGAGAATTTTTTCCGACATGCGCCGCTTTTAACGACCGCCCCGTGGGCTGTCCATAAGCGGGCGCGCGCGGCAGCTAGAAGGTCCCGTCCCCGGCAGCCGGTGCGGCGGCCACGGGCTTCGCCTTTTCGGCGAGAAGCGCCTTTCTCACTGTCGCGAACTCGGGACAATTCTCGGCGCCGCACAGCTTTTCAAGCCGTGCCGCATCCTTTTCGGCATCCTCGATCCGGCCTTCGGCGATGAGCGCCAGCGCCTCGGCGGCGAGCGCCGCGCGGTTCATCGGATCGATCTCCAGCGCCCGCCGGTAATAGCCGAGCCCCTGTGGCCGCTGTCCCAACGCCTCGTGTGCGCGTCCGATTGCAACGATCGCCGCAACATTGGCCGGATCCGCAACAAGCGCCGTCTCGAAGGCACGCAACGCCTTTTTCGCATCACCCGCATCGAGCGCCGCCTTGCCCTCGTCAAGCAGCAGCCGCGACGCCTTCTCATAGGCCGGGGCGACGGCGATGACGGCGTGACCGGCCGTGGCCGTCAGCGACAGCGCGGCGCTGGCGAAAAGAATCGCGATTACGGTGCCGCGACGGGGGTTCTGATACACGGAAGACAACCCTTTCTACCGGATGCAATCACAGGTCCTCTATATGGGGCCTCGCGGCCCCTGCGCGCAAGGTCTATCGCCTCGCCAGCAGCGCAAGAAAGAAGCCGTCACAACCGTGTCGTGCCGGCGTAAGCTGCAACGTGGCCGGCAGTTCCGCCGCGCTCTCGGGCGCTTCACCCCCTATCGCCGCAGCCCAGGCTGTGCGGAAATCGACGAGCCGCCATCCCCGATGAGTCGCAAGCGTCTTCTCAACCACGGCCTCGTTCTCCTCGGCGAGCAGCGAGCAGGTCATATAGGCGACGCGCCCTTGCGGGCGCGCGAGCGCGATCGCCTCGGCGACGAGCGCCTTCTGCCGCTCCGCAAACCGCGCCAGATCATCGGCCGCGAAGCGCCAGCGCAGGTCCGGGTTGCGCCGCCAGGTGCCGCTGCCCGAACAGGGCGCATCGACGACGACGAGATCGAAGCGGCCACGCTGCACCTCGAGCTGCGCCGCACGAATCTCGGGATCCCCCGCCAAGGGGTGGACCTGCAGATTGCGCACATCCGCGCGCCGCGCACGCTTGCGGAGCGCCGACAGCCGCCGCCGGTCGGTATCGAAGGCGAAAATCTGGCCCCGCCCCTGCATCATCGCGCCGAGCGCCAGTGTCTTGCCGCCGGCGCCGGCGCAGAGATCGGCAAGCTGCTCGCCCGGTCGCACCCCGCACAGCAATGTCGCGAGCTGCGATGATTCGTCCTGAATCTCGACCAGCCCTTTCTGAAACAGCTTGCACCCCCTGATATCGCGCGACTCTTCCATCCGGACGCCGAGCGGACTCCAGGGTGCCGGCAATGCCTCAAGCCCTGCGTCCGCGAGCCGCTCGAGCACGCGCCGGCGCCCGATGCGGGCGGTATTGACGCGCAGATCGAGCGGCGCACGCCCGGCGAGTGCCGCCATCTCCCGCTCGAGCGCCGCGCCGAAACGTGTGGCAAGCCGGTCGAAGAGCCAGTCGGGAACATTGTGACGCGCTGCGGGCGGTGCACCCTCGCGTTGCGCCGCCCGCCGCAGCGCGGCCAGCGCCTCGCCCGCTGGTGGCGGCAGCGCTCGCGTCTCGAGCGGCTCCTCGGCCCTGCG
>JBHHTO010000060.1:0-11685 GCA_046753425.1 Rhodothalassiaceae bacterium
ACCGCGGGCATCGTCTTCTTCGCCTTCTTCTACACCGCGGTCGTCTTCAATCCCGAGGAAACGGCCGACAACCTGAAGAAATACGGCGGCTTCATTCCCGGCATCCGGCCGGGCAAGAGGACGGCGGAATATCTCGACTATGTACTGACCCGGCTGACCGCGGTCGGTGCCATCTATCTCGCCATCGTCTGCATCATTCCCGAGATCCTGACCGGACGTCTCGGCATTCCCTTTGCGCTCGGTGGCACCAGCCTTCTCATCGTCGTCAGCGTGACCATGGATACGGTGGGCCAGATCCATTCGCACCTTCTCGCCCATCAATATGAAGGGCTGATCAAGAAATCGAAGCTGAGGAGGCGTCGTCGATGATCGCGATACTTCTGGGCCCGCCGGGGGCGGGCAAGGGAACGCAGGCGAAGCGGCTCGAGCATGAGCATGGCATCAAGCAGCTCTCCACCGGTGACATGCTGCGGGCGGCGGTGGCCAAGGGCACCCGCGTCGGCCGGCTCGCCAGGGAAGCGATGGAGGCCGGCGATCTCGTGAGTGACCAGATCGTCATCCAGATCATCGCCGACCGTGTCACCGAGCCCGACTGTGCCAACGGCTTCCTGCTCGACGGCTTTCCGCGCACCGTGGCGCAGGCCGGCGCGCTCGACGCGATGCTCGAGGATATCGGCAAGAAGCTCGATGCCGTGGTCGAGATCGCCGTGCCGGAGGATATTCTCGTCAAGCGCATCTCGGGCCGCATTTCCTGCGCCGATTGCGGTGCCGTCTATAACGAGTATTTCGATCCGCCGAAGGAAGAGGGCCGCTGCGACCGCTGCGGCGGCACGAATCTCGTGCGGCGCAAGGACGACAATCCGGAAACGGTGCGCCAGCGGCTCGTCGCCTATCGCGAGCAGACGGCACCGCTTCTGCCCTATTACGACCATAAGGGCCTGCTCGTGCGCGTCGATGGCACACAGCCGATCGACAAGGTGGCCGAGGACATCGACCGGGCCCTTGGCGTCGCCGGTCTGGCGCCGCCGGAGTGCTAGGAACGGCAGCGGTGCGTCGTGGTTGACTGCATCGGGCCGATCCATATAATCGCGCGCCTTGGCGCGCGGGGTGAGTCGCAAAAGAAGGCGGTTTCCGAAGCACGGGACCGGGACTGAGGAGCAAGCTTGTGGCGCGTATTGCTGGCGTGAACATACCGACCAACAAGAGGGTCGAGATCGCCCTGACCTATATTCATGGCATCGGGCGCACCAAGGCGAAGGAGATCTGCGAGCGGCTCGCGCTGCCGCCGGAACGGCGCGTGCACGAGCTGAGCGACGCCGAAGTGATCCGCATCCGCGAGCTGATCGACAGCGACTACACCGTGGAAGGCGATCTCAGGCGCGAGGTGGCGATGAACATCAAGCGCCTGATGGACCTTGCCAGCTATCGCGGGCTCAGGCACCGCAAGGGCCTGCCGGTGCGCGGCCAGCGCACGCACACCAATGCACGGACGCGCAAGGGCAAGGCGAAGCCGATCGCGGGCAAGAAGAAGTAAGTGGCCGCGGCCGCCAGATGTGAAGGACGGAACGAGTTATGGCGAAGGAACCGACGAGGCTCAAACGCCGCGAGCGGAAGAACATCACGAGCGGCGTCGCGCATGTCAACGCGTCGTTCAACAACACGATGATCACCATCACCGACGCCCAGGGCAACACCATCGCCTGGTCGTCGGCCGGCGCGATGGGGTTCAAGGGCTCGCGCAAGTCGACGCCCTATGCGGCACAGGTGGCGGCGGAAGACGCCGGCCGCAAGGCGCAGGAGCATGGCATGACGACGCTCGAGGTCGAGGTCAAAGGGCCGGGCTCGGGACGGGAGTCGGCGCTGCGGGCGCTGCAGGCGGTGGGCTTCACGATCACCGCCATTCGTGACGTGACCCCGATTCCGCACAATGGATGCCGGCCGCCCAAGCGGCGCCGCGTCTAGACGACGACTCCCCCGGAGCGGGAGTGAAGGCGGCGCGTCGCGCGCCGCCGCATGGCCTGAGGAAAGGCGAGGAAGAGACCGTGATCCACAAGAACTGGCAGGAACTGATCAAGCCGAATGCGCTCGAGGTGATCCCGGGTGCCGATCCCAAGCGGCGTGCGCGCATCATCGCCGAGCCGCTCGAGCGCGGCTTCGGCATGACGCTCGGCAATGCGCTCCGGCGCGTGCTTCTGTCGTCGCTCCAGGGCGGCGCGGTGACCAGCATCCAGATCGAGGGCGTGCTGCACGAATTCTCCTCGATTCCGGGGATTCGCGAGGACGTCACCGACATCGTCCTCAACATCAAGCATCTGCCCATCCGCATGACGGCGGACCAGCCCAAGCGCCTGCACCTGACGGCGGCGGGGCCGGGCGAGGTCAAGGCCGGGCAGATTTCCGAGGTCGCGGGCGTCGAGATCCTCGACAAGGAGATCGTCATCTGCACGCTCGATGAGGACGCGACGCTCAACATGGAGCTCACCGTCGAGTCCGGAAAGGGCTATGTGCCGGCCGACCGCAACCGGCCCGAGGATGCGCCGATCGGTCTCATTCCGGTCGATGCGCTGTTCTCGCCGGTCAAGCGCGTCGCCTACAAGATCGAGAACACCCGCGAGGGCCAGATCCTCGACTATGACAAGCTGACGCTCGAGATCGAGACCGACGGCACGGTGACGCCGGAAGATGCGCTCGCCTTTGCCGCCCGCATCCTGCAGGACCAGCTCCAGCTCTTCATCAATTTCGAGGAGCCGCGCCAGGTCGATGAGCGGCGCGAGGAGGAAGAGCCGCTGTTCAACCGCAACTTCCTGCGCAAGGTCGACGAGCTCGAGCTCTCGGTGCGCTCGGCGAACTGCCTCAAGAACGACAATATCGTCTATATCGGCGATCTTGTGCAGAAGACCGAGGCGGAGATGCTGCGGACCCCCAATTTCGGCCGCAAGTCCCTGAACGAAATCAAGGAAGTGCTGGCCCAGATGGGTCTCAGGCTGGGCATGGAGCTGCCCGGCTGGCCGCCCGAGAATATCGAGGAACTGGCAAAGAAGCTCGAGAGCGAATACTGATCCGCCGCCACGGCCTGCCGGGCGCGACGGACGAGAGGAGAGGACAATGCGGCATCGCAAAGCCGGACGCAAGCTGGGACGCACCGCGTCGCACCGCCGTGCGCTGTTCATGAATCTGGCACAGGCGCTCATCAAGCACGAGCAGATCATGACCACCCTGCCGAAGGCGAAGGAACTGCGCCCGGTGGTGGAAAAGCTCATCACCCGGGCCAAGAAGGGCGGGCTCGCCAATCGCCGCCGCGTCCTTGCACAATTGCAGAACGAAGCGCTGACGGCGAAGCTTTTCGACGAGCTCGCCGAGCGCTATCGCGATCGCCCGGGCGGCTATGCGCGGGTGCTCAAGGCGGGTTTCCGGCAGGGCGACAAGGCACCGATGGCGATCATCGAGCTCGTCGACCGCAATGAGGAGGCCAGGGGCCAGGATTCGGGTCCGCTGGAGATCGCCGAGGAGGCGGACGAGGCCGCCTGACCAGCGATCGGACGCGGGTCGTGCTCGGGCGCGCGCGGCATTTGCAGCAGAAGATGCGGGCTCCGCCTCGGCGGGGCCCGTTTTCATGTCGGCAGCCGGCCTGGCGGCCTGTGACCCGGCGCCCTTTCCGCCCTCCTCCTCGCGGTCCTGAGCGGGCTCGGGTGGGGCAACGATACGGATCGCCATCCGCCGGGCTGAGGGCTCTTCACCGGAAATCCCGGCTCTTGGGGATGAGGTCGCGGACCGCACGCGGGTGGCGGGCCGGGGCACGGGGCGCGAGAGGCGCCTTGCCCTGGAGTGCCGGATGCGCCCGCAGCGCCTCGAGCACCGCCTTGGGGAGCCGTCCGCCATGACCGCGCGGATGCACCGCCTCGCCTGCGACCGGATCGGCGCCGCCGCGGCCGAGCTCGTCGGCGGCCGCTGTGGGGCCGAGCGCCGCAAGCGCATCGGCGGCATCCGAGAGCAGGAGAAGCTGCGCCGAGGCGTCGTCCAGCCGGTGGGCAAGGAGATGGACGATATCGCCCTCGCGCTCGATGCGGCCGCGGACGATGAGCAGCCGCGCCCCCATCACCGCCTTGCGGAAGCGCTCCATGGTCTTCTTCCACACCACCACATTGCCGACCCCGGTCTCGTCCTCAAGCGTGAGGAAGACGACGCCCTTCGCCGTGCCCGGGCGCTGGCGGACGAGCACCAGCCCGGCGACGGCGATCCGCGCCCCGTCCTTGACGGTACGGAGTGCCGCGAGCGGTGCGAGCCCGGCATCCTCGAGAAGCGGACGCAGGAAGGAGAGCGGATGCGCCTTCAAGGACAGGCGCAGCGTCTGATAGTCCGCGACCACATGCTCGGCGAGCCGCATGTCAGGCAGGCGCACCGCGGGCTCCGTGCCCGCCTCGCGCGCATCCGCGGCGGCAAAGAGCGGCAGGGCCGGCGCCCGCGGCAGGGCTTTCGCCTGCCACAGGGCCTGGCGGCGGTCGAGCCCCAAGGAGCGGAAGGCATCGGCCGCGGCGAGGCGCGCGATGGTCTCCACCCGCAGGCGCGCGCGAGCGTGGAGATTGGTGAGGCTTCGATAGGGCGCCGTGCGCGCGGCGACGATCTTCCCGGCCTCCGTCTTCGCGAGCCCCTTTATCTGCCGCAGGCCGAGGCGGAGGGCGAGGCCGCCGCCCGCACCCGGCTCGAGGGTCGAGTCCCAGTCGGAATGATTGACGTCAACCGGGCGCACCTCCACCCCGTGGTCGCGGGCATCGCGGACGATCTGCGCCGGGGCGTAAAAGCCCATCGGCTGGGAATTCAGAAGCGCGCAGGCAAAGGCCGCCGGATGGTGGCATTTGAGCCAGGCCGAGACATAGACGAGAAGCGCGAAGCTGGCGGCGTGGCTCTCGGGGAATCCATATTCGCCGAAGCCCTCGATCTGCCTGAAGCAGCGCCGCGCGAAGGCCTCCTCATAGCCGCGGCGCACCATGCCCTCGACGAGCCTCGTCTCGAATGTGTGAAGCGTGCCCATATGGCGGAAGGTCGCCATGGCGCGCCGGAGCCGGTTCGCCTCCGCGCCCGAGAAACCCGCCGCCGTCATGGCGATCTTCATCGCCTGCTCTTGGAAGAGCGGTACGCCGAGCGTCCGCCCGAGCACCTCGCGGAGCTCATCGGGCGGCCCGTGCGCGGGATCGGGGGCGGGGAACTCCACGGGCTCGCGCCCCTGCCGGCGCCTGAGATAGGGGTGGACCATGTCGCCCTGGATTGGCCCGGGGCGTACGATCGCGACCTCGATCACGAGATCGTAGAAGCAGCGCGGCCGGAGCCGCGGCAGCATGTTCATCTGGGCGCGGCTTTCGACCTGGAAGACGCCGATCGAATCGCCACGGCACAGCATGTCGAAGGTCGCGGCGTCGTCCATGGGGTGGAGGGAGGCAAGCGAGAGGCGCCGGCCTTGATGGCGCGCGATGAGGTCGAAACATTTGCGGATGCAGGTCAGCATGCCGAGGGCGAGGATGTCGATCTTGAGGATCCCCAGCGCATCGAGATCGTCCTTGTCCCATTCGATGAAGCTGCGCTCTTCCATCGCTGCATTGCCGATGGGCACCAGCTCCTCGAGCGGGTCCTCGGTGAGCACGAAGCCGCCGACATGCTGCGAAAGATGGCGCGGAAAGCCGATCAGTTCGCGGGCGAGATCGAGGGTTCGCCTGAGCCGCGCATCAGTGGGATCGAGCCCGGCCTCGCGCACGCGTTCGTCCGGGATGCCATCCGCCGACCGGCCCCAGACGGTGCCGGCGAGCGCCGTCGTCACGTCTTCGGAAAGCCCCATCGCTTTCCCCACCTCGCGGACAGCGGAGCGTGCCCGATAGCTCACGACGGTGGCGGCGATGCCGGCGCGCGCGCGGCCATAGCGGGCGTAGATATACTGGATCACCTCCTCGCGCCGTTCGTGCTCGAAATCGACGTCGATATCGGGGGGTTCCTTGCGCTCGGCGGAGATGAAGCGCTCGAAGAGGAGCGCGCTCGTCGCCGGATCGACGGCGGTGATGTGGAGGCAGAAGCAGACCGCCGAGTTCGCCGCCGACCCCCGCCCCTGGCAGAGGATGCCGCGGCTCCGCGCCCAATGAACGATGTCATGAACGGTGAGGAAATAGGGCGCATAGCCGAGCGCGGCGATGAGCGCGAGCTCGCGCTCGATGAGATCCCGCACCTTCTCCGGCACCCCTTGCGGGTAGCGCCGGGCCGCGCCGTCATAAGTCAGCGCGCGCAGATGCGCGTCCGGCGTCAGGCCCTCGGGCACCGGCTCGTGCGGATAGTTGTAGCGCATCTCGTCGAGCGAGAAGCGGCACATTTCTGCAATCTCGATCGTGCGCGCGAGCGCCTCTTCGTATCCCGCAAACAGCCGCGCCATCTCGGCCGGGGATTTGAGGTGCCGCTCGGCGTTCTTCTGAAGCCGGAAACCGGCCCGGTCGATCGGGCATTTCTCGCGGATGCAGGTGAGGATGTCGGCCAGGGGCCGACGGGCGGGCACATGATAGAGCACGTCGCCGGTGGCCACGAGCGGGGTGCCGGCGGCGCGGGCGATGTCGTCGAGCGTCGCGATCCGCGCCCGGTCATCGCCGCGATAGCGGTGCGCGGCGGCGAGATAGAGGGGGGCGGAGAGATTGCCGCGGATCGCCGCGGCCTCGCGGATCAGATCGTCGGGCGCGAAGCGTTCCGGTGGCAGGAGGATGAGGACCAGGCCCTGCGCGTGGGCGTAGAGGTCGTCGTGCGCAAGGTGGCAGTCGCCCTTCGCCGCCCGCCGCTTGCCCAGTGTGAGAAGCCGCGTCAGCCGGCCGTAGGCGGCGCGATCGGTGGGGTAGGCGAGGAGGCTCGGCCCGCCGTGAAGAGCGAGCCGGCAGCCGACGAGAAAGCGCATTGCGGCCGCCTTCGCGGCGGTGTGCGCGCGCACGACCCCGGCCAGCGTGTTGCGGTCGGTGAGCGCGATGGCATCAAGCCCCAGCGCTTTTGCGCGGCAGACGAGCTCGTCCGGGTGCGAGCCGCCCCAGAGGAAGGAGAAGTTCGAGGTCACCTGCAATTCGGCATAGCGGGTCATGGTGTGTCCCTCCGCCGTTCGCCCTTCGCCCTTCGACGGGGCTCAGGAGGCTCAGGACGAACGGGATCTTGCTTTTCCGTTCGCCCTCGCGGAGGCCCGCAAGGGCCGTCTCGAAGGGCGGGCGGACGCTCCGGAGGGCTCATGGCGCGCCTCACGCAAAAAGCCCGTGGAGGAACCAGCGGGGCGCGCCGGGTGCTGCCGCCGCGCCGTAAAGCCCGGCGCGGAAGACCCAGAAGCGCCGGCCCGCCTCGTCCTCGATGCGGTAATAGTCGCGCACCGCCGCCGCGGCGCCCTGGTCGTGCCACCATTCCGGGGCGATGCGCTCGGGGCCTTGTGCGCGGGTGACGCGGTGGCGCCGGCGGCGCCAGCGAAAGGCGCGCGGCGGGCCCTCGGGCACCTCCGCCATCACCTCGATCGGCTCGGGCCGCGGCAAGAGGCGCACGGGGCGCACCGGCCCCGGCGGGCGCGGGGCATCGGTCCAGGACGGGGCGGAGAGGCCGCAGAGGCGCCGCTCGGCGCGCTCGGGCACATGGCTCTCATGGGGCGCGATCCGCCCGATATGGGCGGTGCCGAGCCGGAGCGCCAGGCGATCGACGAGCGCCGCGAGCGCAAGGTCCTCCGTCGCCCGGCCCGTGAGGTCCGCTTGCGCCGGGGCGAGCGGGGCCACGACATCGGCCGCGAGGATCATGAGATCGATGCCGAAGCCGGGATCGATCATGGGCAAGCGCTCGCGAAAGAGGCGCTGGAGATGCGCCGCATCGCGGCTTGGCCGGTGGGTGCCGATGCGCACGTCCTGCCGCGTGCCGTCGACGCGAAAGACGCCGAGCGAGAGCCGCCGTGCCCCCTGGCCGTCGGCCTCGAGACGGGCCGCGAGGGCATCGCAAAGGGGTGCGAGCAGACGATCAAGCGCTCCATTGTCGGTCACCGGCTCGGGGAAGCTGCGATGAACGCGCCATCGGGGCACCGGCAGAAGCGGGTCGAGGGGCTCGAAGACGCGGCCCAGCGCCTGATCGAGGCGATGAAGAACGGCATCGGCCTCCCGCATGCCGCCGCGGCCGAAGCGCCGGGCGAGGCTCGCGCGCGGCAGGTCGTAAAGTTGGCCGATGCGTTTCAAGCCGAGGCGTTTGAGCATTGCCGCGCTTTCCGCGTCGATGCGCAGGGCGGCCACGGGCAGACCGGCACGCGCGGCGCGGAGCGCAGCGTCACCCGGGGGGGCGATCGATTGCGCGCCATGGCGCGCGAGCGCGTGTGCGGCGCCGATGGTGTCGGCGATGGCGGTCCGCGCCGGGATTCCCATGCGCGCGAGCCGTCCGGCGAGGTCATCGCAGAGGGCCGCCTCCCCCCCGAACAGATGGGCACAGCCGGAGATGTCGATGAGGATGCCGTCCGCGCCGTCCGTGGCGGTCCAGGGCGACCAGCGCGTGCACCAGCGGGCGAGGCGCGCGAGCGCCGCCCTGTCGCCGCCCGGATCGGCCGCCGCGGTGCGAAGATCGGGGCAGAGCGCGCGGGCGTCGGCAAGCCGCATGCCGGCATGAAGCCCGGCTTCTCCGGCGGCGCGGTCGAGGTCATGAAGCACCGGCCCGTGCGCACCGGCGGCGACGAGCGCGAAAGGCGGCCCGGCCACCCCGTCAGGCGGTGGCGCGCCCGTCTTCCGCCGTGCCAGCCGGTATCGGGCGATCGGCCAGTGCGGCAGCCAGACGGAGAGAATGCGTCGCATCGTCCCACTCCAGGATCCAGTCTCCGGGGCGCGCCCGCCAGCCCTTCTCGAGCACGACCCGCCAGCGCGCCCGGCCCGGCACATGGGGCGCCAGTCGCAGCCGTGCGCTCGGGGCGGCGGCGATGCGCCAGCGGCTGCGCGCAGCCGAGGGGGAAAGACCGCGTGCCGCGCGCAGCAGGAGCACGGGGCAGCCCTGCGCGCGGGCAGCAAGGGCAAGCCGCTGCGTCGCCTTGAGACCGGCCTCCGCGATCTCGCCCACCGCCACTGCCACCGCGCCTGCGCGCGCCGCCTCCTCGAGCGCCCACAGCACGTCTTCGTCGCGGCGGGTGGCGGCGAGGAGAAGGTGGCCCGGATCGACGCCGAGATCGGCGAGCCCGCGACCCGACAGCGCCCCCGCTTCATGAAGCGCGCCGCGTCGCGTCAGCCACAGGATCGGGCGGTCCGCCGTCGCGTCCTCCCGCTTGAGCGCCAGCGCAAGCGCGAGCAGAAAGCCCGTCGCGGCGGCGATGTCGCCCCCGCTTGCGGGCACCAGCTCATGCACCGCCGCGGCCGGCAGGTTGGCAAGGCCGCGGTCGATCACCGGCACGCCGAGCGACAGGCTGCGCGCCTGCACCGCCACCGGGGACGCCGCCGTCCCCGCTCCCGCCCCGGCATTGAGCATGGCCCGGAGCGCGGCGAGCCGCGCGGTGCGTCCGGCGGGCGCGCTATCGGGAGGATTCCGACTCATATGTTCATGATTTGTTCTTATCGTCGAAGAGTCAAGATAAGTCATCGGCTAAGGGCCGTGCGAGGGATTTGCAAGGCGGTCCGATATCGGCTACTGTCCGGCCGCTTTTCAGACGGCTTTAAGGCACCCGTAGCTCAGCTGGATAGAGCGCTGCCCTCCGAAGGCAGAGGCCACAGGTTCGAATCCTGTCGGGTGCGCCATGCCTCTCCTCTTTTCCTCATCCTTTTACGATCCGCCCCCCGGCAGTACCGGCGGGAAGGCGATGAAGCCGCTCGACTGTGCGCTCAGCGTCAGCGTTCCCTGGGGCAGATAGGGAAAGAGCGGCGTGAAGCTGTAATTGATCGCGACGGTATATTCGGAGGTGTTCACCGTCGGATCGATCGGCGACTGCACGGTGACCACGGCAAGACTGGGCCTGAGGCCGAACAGCTTCGAAGCCGCGAAATCACGGATTTCGTCATCGCTCACCTGGCCCTCGCGCACGATGGCGTAGCGCGTCGCCTCCTGGGCGGCGAAATAGAGGGCGGCCTGGGTATAGGCGAGCCGCCCGCCCTCGATGACGGTGAAGAAGGCGACGAGCACGAGCGGCAGCGCGAGCGCGAACTCGACCCCCGCCGCCCCCTCGCGGCAGTGCAGAAAACGCGCCGGTATCCGGCGGGCTCCCGATTCTTTCCGCCGTATCATCCGCGCCCTCAATTGAGCCGCACCGCCCCCTCGCCGACGAGCGCAAGGCTACGCCCGAGCCCGGGATAGGCGAAGAGGAGGTCATAATCGTTCTGAAGGCGGATATTGAGATAGGTCCGCCGGTCGCTGCAGGCGAGCGTCGAGACCGCGGTCGAGGTGCATGCGACGGCCGTGCCGTCGGGTCACTCACAGGAAAAGCTGACGCTGAGCGGCGGATCGCCGGGATCGGCGGTGAGAAAGTCGGTCGCCTTCCACACCGCGTCGCGCACATTCTGCGTCGTCACCACGCCATTGACGATCTCGCCCATCGAGGGGTGCCGCGCGAGCGCGAACTGCATGCCGGCGCGCACCGCATTGTCGATCATCGACTGGCGCACATAGGCAAGACCGAAATCGATGGCGCCGATGGCGAGAACGCCGAGCACGGTCGCCACCAGCGCGGTCTCGACCAGCACATTGCCCGCCCGGGCATGGCGGAAACACCGCATGGAAGATCGCAGGTAACCGGACATCCGGGCGCACTCCTATTCGAGCAGGACCACCTGCTGCTGCCCCGAGCCCGCGCTATTGAGGCCGAACTGCTGGCAGGCGGCGGGTTCGTTCCTGACCATCGAATTGCCCGAAAAGCTCACCGTGCGCGAGACGATCTGCAGGCAACCGTTCGAATTCGCCGTATTGCCGCGAAATTCGACCGCGCAGGCCGGGGCGTAGATGACCCCGTCGAGCGACATCGTCGGTCCGCCGGTGAACTTGTTCGGCTGATTGACCGCGCAGGCGGCGAGCGGGTCCTGGTAGAAGAGCAGGCCCTGCCAGGTGCCGCTCGTCGGTGCGCTCAGGCTCACCGTGGCATTGCTGCCGAAATTGGTCAGCCGGCCGGTATCGGCGGGGTCGTCATTGGTGAGGATGTAGGTGACCTCGCTGCCGGTGACATTGGCGTTCGCCTTGACGTCAAGATCGCCCTTGATGACATAGGTCGCCGGCGGCAGGGCGAGCGTGCCGGCGAGCTGGACATCGCCGCACAGCGTGATGAAGCCGTCGGCAAGTCCCGTCGCCGCGAGCCCGGGCAGCAGGCTCGAGAGATCGGTGCCGTTGGTGATCGTGGCGTCGCAGGGAGCGCTACGCGGCGGCGCGGGCAGGCCGGCGAAGGGATCGGGCACGCGCGGCGAGAAGGGCAGGGGCGGCAGCTGCGAGATGAGCTCGCCATTGCCCTCGATGGCGATGTCGCCGAAGGCCTGCGCCGGATTGGCCTGCAGGATGGCGCTGCCGCCGATATAGAGCGCGTCGGCACTGTCGGAATTGGATGCCACGCCGCAGCCGATGTCCGCCGTCGTGCTGCCGGTGAAGGTGATCGCCCGCGCCGCCGTCTCGTCGAGCGAGATGATGCATTGCGGGCCGAGATTGCGCACCCCTGACACCGCCCGTGCCGAGATGTTGACGCTGGCGCGGCTCATCAGGATCTGTGCG
>JBHHTO010000061.1:0-11662 GCA_046753425.1 Rhodothalassiaceae bacterium
GGCGAGTGGGCGGAGCGGCTGATCGGCGGCTGGTGGGCCGGCTGGATGACGCTGCCGCGCCGCATCGGAGACCGCATCGCGCCGCTTGTCGGCGCGGCGCCGGGCGAGATTCTGGCTGCCGACTCGACCTCGGTCAATCTGTTCAAGCTCGCCGCCGCGGCGCTCGAGGCACGACCGGAGCGACCGGTCGTCCTCACCGAGGCGGACAATTTTCCCACCGACCTCTATATCCTCGACGGGCTCGCGGCCACGCCCGGTCGCCGCATCGCGGTGCGGCGGCTGCCGCGCGACGCCCTGCCCGAGGCAATCACCGAGGATGTCGCCTGCGTCGTGCTGAGCCATGTCCACTACCGCACGGCGGCAATGTGGGACATGGCGGCGATCAATGCCCGCGCCCGCGCCGCCGGTACGCTCACCCTGTGGGATCTCTCGCATTCGGCGGGGGCACTGGCGGTCGATCTCGATGGCACCGGGGCCGACCTCGCCGTCGGCTGCGGCTACAAGTTCCTCAATGGCGGACCCGGTGCGCCGGCTTTCCTGTTCGTCGCCCGGCGGCACCAGGCGCATCTCTCATCGCCGCTCCCGGGCTGGATGGGCCACGCGCGGCCATTCGACTTTTCGCCCGATTATGAGCCCGCCGGCGACATCGCACGCTTTGCCTGCGGCACCCCGCCGGTGCTCGCGCTCACCGCCCTCGATGCGGCACTTGCGGCGTTCGAGGGGGTGGACATGGCCGCCCTCGCGGCCAAGGCGCAGCGGCTCGGCGATCTCTTCATCCGGCTGACCGAAGACCTGCCGGGCATTCGCCTGATCTCGCCGCGCGCGGGCTCAAGCCGCGGCGCCCAGGTCTCGCTCGCCCATCCCGAGGCCGCCGACATCATGGAGCGGCTGATCGCGGAGCATCGCGTCATCGGCGACTTCCGGCCGCCGGACATCCTGCGCTTCGGCCTCGCGCCGCTCTACACGCGCTTTGTCGACATTTACGACGCCGCGCACACCCTTGGCGCCCTTCTTACAGATAGGGACTCATGAGCCAGGCGGCGCGATCGCGCAAGCGGCGGGCGAGCGGGCGCCGCAGCAGGTCCTCCCGGCTGAGCGCGCGGGCGGCGGCCAATCGTTCCTCGAGGATGGCCTCGATGCGTGACGCGAATACCCTGTCATAGACCTCACAATTGAGCTCGAAATTGAGGCGGAAGCTGCGCGTATCCCAGTTGCTCGACCCGATGAACGCCGAATAGCCGTCGACGACCATGAGCTTCGCGTGATCAAAGGGTGGCGGCGACAGATGGACCCGGCAGCCATGCTCGACGAGGGGCAGGAGCTGCGCCTGCGCGGCCCATCCGAAGACCCGGTAATTGCTGCGCTCGGGGATGAGGACATGCACCGCGACGCCGCGCAGGGCCGCCTGCGACAGCGCCGCGATGAGACCGAGATCGGGCAGGAAATAGGGGGTCGCGACGACCACCCGCCTGCGGGCCGCGGCGAGGATGCTTTCAAGAATCCAGGCAACCGCGGAAAAGCGCATGTCGGGACCATCGGATACCGTCCGGCAGACGGCGCTGCCGGGGCGCCCATGGTCTTCCGGAAACCAGTCCGGACCTTCGAGCGCAGCACCGCCGGCAAATCGCCAGTCCTCTGCAAAGACGCTCATCAATTGCGCCACCACCGGCCCTTCGACCGCGAACATGACATCGCGCGCGGAGAAGGCATGCCGGCCGCCGCGGCGATGCACGTCGCGAATGTTCATGCCGCCGGTGAAGGCCAGGCGCCCGTCGGCGACGAGAAGCTTTCTGTGGGTGCGCAGATTGAGGAGCGCGAGATGATCCAGACTCGGCATGTTGAAGGCCCGCGCCTCGACGCCGAGACGCCGCAGACGTCGCGCGACGAAGGGGCTGCCCATGGCGTCGACGAGGACCGCCGTGCGCACGCCGCGGGCGGCGGCGGCGGCAAGAGCGGCGGCGAATTCGCGGCCGGTCTCATCCCACTGGAAGATATAGGTTGACAAGGCCACCGAATGCCGGGCCGCCGCGATGGCGTCGCGCATCGCCGGATAGGCCTCGTCGCCATCGATCAGGGGAGACAGGGCGTTGCCTGCGGTGAGCGGCATGCGGGTCAGGCGCCAGGCCAGCCGGGCATGGGCGACCATGGCCGGGTCGGCCGCGGGATCGAGAACATCGAGCGCCGCACTGTCGCCCTCACCCTCCCCGGGGGGGTCACCAAGCCGGCGCCGGCGACGCTCCTGAGCGCGCCGGCGGACCCTGTTGATGCCGAGCAAGAGATAGAGAAGGACACCGAGACCGGGCGCGATCCAGACCACCGCGATCCAGCCGATCGCGGCGCGGACATCCTCCTTGCTGAGAAGGATATGGGCACTCGCGACGAGCGAGGCCACAATCAGCAACGGAGCGAGAAAGGAGGAAGACAGCGATTCGAGCATCTGCGACATTTGCCCTATCGACGCGACACATGCCACAAGGAATGTGTCCCGACATCCTATAGAGCGAGTGACCAGCCGGGGACGATGCATCAATGAGCGTTGACAGGCAGCCCCATGTCGGGCTCTTCGTGACCTGCCTCGTCGAGCTGTTCCGGCCGCGGGTGGCGGCGGCGGCCCGGCGCCTGCTGGAGAAGGCGGGGTGCCGGGTGAGCGTGCCGCGGGCGCAAAGCTGCTGCGGTCAGCCGGCCTACAACAGCGGCGATCGTCTGGCGGCGCAGGCGATGGCACGGCAACAGATCCGGGCGCTCGAGTGCTGTGACCAGGTGGTCGTTCCCTCGGGCTCCTGCGCGGCGATGATCGCTCGCCACTATCCGCGCCTGCTCGCGGAAGATCCGGAATGGCGCGCGCGGGCCGAGACCCTGGCCGCCAGGACCGCGGAGCTCACGGCCTTCCTCGCCGCCCGCGATGCCCCTCCAGAATCACTGGACGGGAGCAGTGAGCCGCTGACTTATCACGACGGCTGTTCGGGCCTGCGCGAGCTCGGCATCAAGGCTGCACCGCGGCGCCTTCTCGCCGCATGCGGCGGGGATTCCTGCCTCCGCGAGATGGCCGATGCGGAGCGCTGTTGCGGCTTCGGCGGACTATTCGCAGTCAAGTCCGACGCCATCTCCTGCGCCATCGGCCGCCGCAAGCTTGATGACGCCGAGGCAAGCGGCGCCGGGCTTCTCGTCGCCGGGGAGCTTGGCTGCCTCCTCCACCTCGCCGGTCTCGCGCGACGCGAGGGGCGGACGATCCGCTGCCGTCATGTCGCCGAGATCCTCGCCGGCATGGACGACGGGCCGGCGATCGGGGAGAGCACATGAGCCGGGCCGCGAATGCCTTTCGCGAGCGCGCTGCCGCGGCGCTCGGCGATTCGCGCCTGCAGGCGGTGCTGCGGAAGATCGACGCCAAATTCATCGGCGCGCGGCGACGGGCGCTCGAGGCGCTGCCCGAGTATCCGGCGCTGCGTGACCACGCGGCCGGGATCCGGGCCCATGTGCTCGACCATCTCGATCTCTATCTCGAGCGCTTCATGGAGCGGGTCGCAGCCGCCGGCGGCGAGGTCCACCTCGCCGCGGATGCCGCCGCGGCGCGCCGGTTGATCGTCGACATCTGCCACCGCGCCGGCGTGCGCACGGTGACGAAGAGCAAGTCGATGATCGGCGAGGAGGTGGGGATCAACGCGGCGCTCGAGGCGGCCGGCATCACGCCCGTCGAGACCGATCTCGGCGAATATATCCTGCAGCTCGCGGGGGAGACTCCAAGCCACATCATCGCGCCTGCCTTTCACAAGACGAAGGAGCAGGTGGCGGATCTCTTCGCCCGGTTTCATGACGCTTCGCCACCGCGCGATCGCGGCGCCGATCTCGTCGCCGAGGCGCGATCCGTCCTCCGCGAACGCTATTTCGCCGCCGACGCCGGGCTGACCGGCGCCAATTTCCTCATCGCCGAAACCGGCCAGACCGTGCTCGTCACCAATGAGGGCAATGGCGATCTCTGCCACAGCCTGCCGCGCCTTCACATCGTGCTCGCGAGCATCGAGAAACTGGTACCGACGCTCGAGGACGCGACGACACTCCTGCGCCTGCTCGCGCGCTCGGCGACCGGACAGGACATCACCGCCTATACGAGCTTCATTCTCGGCCCGCGTCGGGCGGGCGATGCGACCGGTCCCACGGCCTTTCACGTCGTGCTGATCGACAACGGGCGCACCGCCATGCTCGCCGATCCCGATCTCCGGCCGCTCCTGCGCTGCATCCGCTGCGGCGCCTGCATCAACCATTGTCCGGTCTATGGCAGCATCGGCGGCCATGCCTATGGCTGGGTCTATCCGGGGCCGATCGGCGCCGCGCTCGACCCCGCCCTCGCCGGACTGTCGCGGATGCAGGCGCTTCCCGAGGCGAGCACGCTTTGCGGCGCCTGCGCCGAGGTGTGCCCGGTGAAGATTCCCCTGCCCGATATCCTCAGGCACTGGCGCGAGGAGAGCCATGCGGCGCACCTCGATCGCCCGTGCGAACGCGTGGGCGTGCGTCTTTGGGCCTGGCTCGCGCGCCATCCCGGGCTTTATCACCCCGCCCTCCGGCTGCTTGCCACCCTCCTGCGACGCATGGCGCAGAAGGGCAGCATCCGGTCGCTGCCGTTCCTGCAGGGATGGACGAGAACACGCGATCTGCCGGCGCCGGAAGCGCTCGCCCGCCGTCATGGGGAAAGCGGACGATGACGGCCGTTCTTGAGCGCATTCGCAGGGCGCTTGGCGTGACCGGTGCGGAAGCGGACCGCCGCAAGGCCGTCGCCGAGCGACTGGCGCGCCACCCGCCGGGTCCCCGGCCGGCCATCGCAGAAGCGGATGCGGCAACGCTCCTCAGCGAATTCCGGGAGCGGATTGAGGCCCGCGCGGCGACGGTCGAGCAGGTGCCCACGCGTGGAGCAGCAGTGGCGGCGGTGCAGAGCTTTCTTGCGCAGCACGGCCTCGCCCCCGCGGCCGTCCTGTCGCGCGCTCTTGAGGATCTCGACTGGGCGACCCTCAGGGTCGAGGCGCGCCCGCCGCGGCCCGACGACCGGGTGGGCATCGCGAGCGCCGATCTCGCGATTGCGGAGACCGGCAGTCTCGTCTTCTTCGCCCGCCCCGAGTCCCCGATCACGCTCGCCTTCGTGCCCGGGACGCACATCGTGTTGCTGCCCGAATCGCGCATCATCGGCCCACTGGAGGGTCTGTGGGACTATCAAAGGGCGCACTTTTCCGAGCTGCCGCCGCGCGCGGTCACCCTCGTTTCCGGGCCGTCGCGCACCGCCGATATCGAGCAGACCATCGAGCTCGGTGCGCACGGCCCGAAGCGGCTTCACGTCATCCTGATCGGATCTCAGCCGAGCCCGTGATTGGCGAGCCGGGCGAGGACGGGAGCGAGCGACGCGAGATCGTAGCCGGCATTGTGCGCAAGACCGAGAATCCGCTCCGGCGGATGGCGGCCGGTGAACGCCGCAGCAAGCGCCCACAGGGCGGCCGAGCGTCCACCGCTGCGGCAATAGGCAAGGAGGGGGGCCGCGGCAGCGTCATCAAGATGTGCGGCCATGGCCTCCACGGCCTCCGGTGTGATGCCGTTGCCGTGCACCGGGATGTGGTGGAATGCGAGCCCCGCGGCCTCCGCCCAGCGGGCGACCTCGGCCGCCGCCGGCTGGCCCTCGTCTTCCCCGTCCGGGCGATTGCAGACGATGTGTCCGACGCCCCGGGCGGCCGCGGCCGCGACATCGGCCGCCTCGATCTGGCCGCTGACGAAGACACCGCTGTCGAGTTGCTTAAGGATAGCCATTGTTCCTGCTATCACGCGGTCAGGCGCCGGTCGAGCAGCCGGGCGACCTTGTCGATCGCCCGCCGGTAGCCTTCGAGCAGCGGTTCGGGTGGTTCGGCGCCGGGCGCCAGGAACAGCGCCCGGTCATGCTCACCCGAAAGCCGGACATTTGCCGGATCGGGTGCGACATCGGCGGTGACGAGAAAATCGATGACGAAGCGCCTTTGCCCGCTGGCCTTGACCCGGATCCAGTGGTCGAGAACGCCGAGCACGGTGGGCGCGAGTCCGGTCTCCTCGGCGACCTCGCGCACCAGGCAATCGAGCACCGTCGCGTCGCCCTCGTCATGGCGCCCCCCCGGCAGCTCCCACCAGCCGTTCTTGCGCTGGCGCAGGAGGAGAATGCGACCACGGCAGACCATGACCGCCTTGGCCGAGACGGGGAGGTCTCCGGCCGCCTTCTCGATTGCGGCCAGAGTGGCCGGGTCGGTGGGGATCAGATCGCCGTGCATGAGGCCTCGGAGCTTGCGGACAGGACCCGCCACCCTTAGCCGAATCGGCCGCGAAAGGGAACGCCGGTCAGGAGCGAGACGAGATGCGCGAGCAGGATGAAGATCATGAGCACGAGAAGGAATAGCAAAAGCCCGCGCGGCACCAAGGGCGGCGCGCCCGGGACATAGGGCCGGCGGTCGCGCCAGACGAGAAAGCCGAGCGCGAGGGCGGCGGTGGCAAGAAGGGCGAGGGTGGCGGCAAGCGACATGCGGTGACGGACCCGGTTGTGACACGACGCCCGCGGGCAGCGGCAAAAAGCATTGCCTCGACGCCGGCGCAGGCTCTATAAGGCGCATCCGTCATACACGGGCGCGTAGCTCAGTGGTAGAGCACTGTGTTCACACCGCAGGGGTCGCAAGTTCGAATCTTGCCGCGCCCACCATTTCCCCCCACGCAAGCCGGCGGGACCGAGCTATCCATCCTTCCAGGGATTGACGACGGGCACGCCGAGAGCTTCGAACGGCTCCGTATCACGGGTCGCGACGGCAAATCCACGCACCGATGCAATCGCCGCGATCTGCCCGTCCGCCATGGATATCGCCCGCCCGCGCACGCGGGCATGGGCGAGCAGGCGGGCGAAAAGCCGCGCCGCATCCCGGTCGAAGGGCAGAATGCGCGCTCCGAACAGCTTGTCCAGCAAGTCGGCGAGTGCGGTGTCGAGGCCGTCCTTGCGCTTGCCGTCGGGGAGGATCGCGATTCCGAACAGAAGCTCCGCAAGGCTCGTCGTCGTCAGAAACATCGTCTCGGGCGCATGCCGGTCGAGCCATGCGACGACGCCCGGGTCGCCATCCCGGCGCAGCGGCTCGGAGACGACGTTGGTGTCTAGGATGATCACTCGAACGCGGCGGCTTCCGCAGGCTCCCGCCTGCGCGGCACATCGATCTCGAGCCCGCCATGTTCTCGCCCGAAGGCCGCCAGTTCGGAGCCGATTCTTGTATCCGTTCTTACGGCGACGGCCTGCTTGAGAATCTCCCGCACTTCAGCTTCGGTGCTGCACCCGTGCTTGGCGGCCCGCACCTTAAGTGCACGATGGACGTCCTCTGGCAGATTGCGGACCGTGATCGCCGGCATGGCTTTTGCTCCTCTTCGACCGATATCAGCAATAATATGCTCGGTTGATATCAATGATAGCATGGCGGACGGGAAGATGGAAACGGAAAGCGCATCCGTCATACACGGGCGCGTAGCTCAGTGGTAGAGCACTGTGTTCACACCGCAGGGGTCGCAAGTTCGAATCTTGCCGCGCCCACCATTCCCCCCACGCAAGCCGGCGGGCCGGCACCTCCGGCTCTTGATCCTTCGCACCGATGATGGTCAAGTGCGCGCAGCAGAATTCCGGAGGCGAGAATGCACGAGCCGCCCGCCCGCCAACTCACGGTCGTCGATCACCCGCTGGTCCGGCACAAGCTGACGCTGATGCGGCGTCGCGACACGTCCTCGGCGCAGTTTCGCCAGCTTCTGCGCGAGATCAGCCTTCTGCTCGGCTATGAGGTGACGCGCGACCTGCCGCTCGAGCCGGTCGAGATCGAGACCCCGCTCATGCCCATGCGGGCGATGCAGCTTTCGGGCAAGAAGCTGTGCTTCGTCTCCATCATGCGCGCCGGCGACGGCCTCCTGCAGGGGCTTCTCGATCTCGTGCCATCGGCCCGGGTGGGACATGTCGGGCTCTATCGCGATCATGAGTCGCTGCAAGCGGTGAAATACTATTTCAAGATGCCACAGGCGCTCGACGAGCGCCTGTGCCTCGTCGTCGACCCGATGCTGGCCACCGGCAATTCGGCGGTCGCGGCGCTCGATCTGCTCAAGGAAGCAGGCGCGCGCGAGATCCGCTTCCTCTGCCTGGTCGCCGCCCCCGAGGGCGTGGCAGCACTCGCGGCCGCTCATCCGGAGGTGCCGATCTTCACCGCCGCGCTCGATGAGCGCCTGAACGAGAAGGGATATATCCTGCCCGGTCTCGGCGACGCCGGCGACCGCCTGTTCGGCACGAAATAGAGCGGCCAGCGCGCATCGGGCGGCGGCGCTAGCCTGCGGCCTCCGCGAGCACGAACTCGACCTCGATGCGGATCGCCACTTCGCGGGCCACGGCAGGGTACCATCTGCCGAGGCCCCAGCGCCCGCGATCGATCGTCGCCGTGGCCGAGAATCCCATCGTCGGCACCCCGGTGAGCGGATTCTTCGCCGCGCCATTGAAGACCACGTCGAGCATCACCTCCCTCGTCCGCCCGCCCATGGTGAGATCGCCGGTGAGCCGACCCCGATTTTCGCCGGTCGCCTCGATCCGCGTGGCGCGAAAGACGATCTCGGGATGATGCGCGGCATCGAACAGCTCCTCGCGCAGGGCCTCGTCAACGGCGGGATTGTTGCTGTCGACGCTGGCCACGGGAATGCGAACGAAGAGCGTGCTCGCGAGCGGGTCCCCGGGCCTGAAGCCGAGCTCGGCGTCGACCCGGTCGAATCGCCCGAGATAGGTCGAGTAGCCGAGATGGCCGACAGCAAATTGGACCGTGGTGTGCGCCGGATCGGCGTGATAGGTGCCGGCCGGTGCGCGTGCCCGGTCGAGGCTCGGCGCGTGGCTGAGAACGGCGAGCCCGCGCTCGATCCCGCCACAGCCGGGGAGCAGGAAACAGAGGATGAGAATTCCGCATCGCCGCATCGATCACCGCCGCACCGCGTCCCTTGCGCAACCCGCGGCTGCCGGACCGCAGGAACGGCCCCTTCCATTCAGCCGGGGTTCAGCTATCGTGCCATATTGTGCGACATCTGGAAAACGGATTGAAGGAGGCACCCATGGCCCGCCTTGTCGCTTCGCTCGCAACCGCGGTCGCCGTGCTGTTCGTCTTGCCCGCTGCAGCAGCGATCGCGCCGCCGATGAACGGATACAGCGTCGAGGTCGTCTTCTCGCCGAAACTGGCAAAGAACATGGAGCGCATCAACCGCGTCGAGCAGAGGCTTGAGAAGCGCTTCAGAACAAATGGCACGGATCGCACCAATCCGCGCGAGACCGCCGTTCACCGCTTCGCGAAAAGCCAGACCGAAGGAACGGTCTGGGCCGGCGAACGCCTCATTCCCGATGCCGACGAGTATACGGTCGAGAACCTGATCAAGGCGCTCACTGCCGACAATATCAATCGTGCCGTTCCCGACTTCCGGGGCACCATCCGCTACGAGATCAGGAGCATCAAGACGTCCGATAACAATGTTGCGCTCTTGCGCGGGGCGAGCAGCTATGTGATCGGCAAGGTGAGCCTCATCGGCCCCGATGGTAAGGTGCGCAGGACGGAGAAGGTCTCGGCCAATCTGGTCGTCGAGCCCACGGTCGACACCTCCTACAAGGGCCCGAAATACGCCTTTCTCGAGACCGAGGACTCGGACCGGGTGGGCCCGGCGCTGAGCTATTTCGTCGAAAAGGCGCTTGAGAAACTGTGGCCGGACCGCAAGGACGAGATCCACGGCCCCGTGCTCGTACGGGTCAGCGGGCCCAACGAGACGATCATCGAGGGAAGCTCGTTCTGATCATGTCCCCTCGGCCCTCAGATGCCGGCCCTGGCTTGTGGCGCAGGATGCAGGTTCTCGCCTGTCTCCTCGCCACGCTGCTGGGTGACAGCCAGGTTGCGACGGCTGAACCGCAGGGCGAGGCGGAGGATGCGGCAACGGTGGTCATCGAGGTCGCGTTCTCGAAACGGCTGAACCGGGTGATGCCGGCCATCAACCGCGTCGAGCGCATCCGCGAGGAGCGCTTTCGCATGAACCGTATGGATGATGCCCTGTCCTCGCGCAGTATCCAGCGCTTCGCCCGTGCCGAGACCGCGGGTGCCCGCTGGGCCGGGGAGACCCTGATCCCGGATCTTGCCGACTATTCGGTCGCGAATCTCGTCCGTGCCTTCACCCGTGCCAATCTCGCGCGCGCCCTGCCGGAGTTCCGCGGCCACATCCGCTACCGGATCGAGCGGCTCAAGATCGACGATCATTCCGTTGCCGCGATCAGCGGTGCAAACAGCTTTGTTCGCGGCAAGATCATCGTTCATGACGCCAACGGAAAGAAGATCGGCGAGAAACGGATCCGGAGCAATCTCGTCATCCGCGAGACCGTGCAGCGGAACTATACGGGCGCGAAATTCGCCTTTGCGGAAACCGATGCCCGCGACCGGGTCGGCCCGGCACTCGCCTTTTTCGTCGAGCGCGCGATGGAGGCGGTATGGCCGGAAGAAGCCGACCGGATCGAGGGGCCGATCATCGTGCGTCTGGGTGGTCCGAACGAACTTTCTGTCGAGGGCGGCCGAATCCTCCAGCCCATCGTGTCGGGATCCTCGATCCGCTTTCGTCCCAACAATTGAGGCGGGAAGCGCCGGGGCCGCGATCAGGGCCGCTCAGTTGAGCTGACGTTTCATGGCGGCGAAGGTGAGGGAGAAGGCCTCGCAGCCCTCGTCCGGGCCGCTCGCGCGGCCATGCGCGGCATGACTGTTGAATTCGATGCGACCGCCGGCGAGCAGCGCCTGGTCCTTTGTTTCCTTGGCCAGACGCGCCAGCGCACGGGCGATGAAATCCTCGACCACATCCTCGTCATAGGCGCAGAATTCGGCATTGCCCGCGGCGCGGCCGAGCTCCCGGGCGAGCTGCAGCAGCGGACTCCGGTGCGGCGCCGCGCCCTCGCCCGCCGGCTGTGCCGCCGGCGCTCCCCCGGCGAGGAGGCAGGCGAACGTCGAAATCAGGAGGATGCGGAAATCTCGCATGGTCTCACTCATTGTGCCTCGAGGCTTCCTTCTATGGCTGTGCATGGGCCGGAGCAAGTCTCTTCTCAGGGCGTGAGCGCGAGGGTGCCCTCATCCGAGTCGCGGGTGAACTGGGCCGAGGCCGTGGCGCCTCCGACGGTCACGACGACCAGGTTGCGCTGCTGCGGAAGCTCCGAGGTGAAGATCCGGTCGCGGACCTTGAGCCGCGCCGGCGGCGTGGCGAGCGGCGCCTCGAAATAGGCGAAGAGATCATCGCCATCGAGCTCTGCACCGACGAACTCGAGCGCCAGCGGCCGGTCGCCCGCGACGAGGGTGAAATGGGCCGCAAGATAGGCTCCGGCATCGGCCTCGGCGCGGGCGCGGGTGCCCCCGTCGAAGGTGAGGCGTTCGCCGGCCGCCGCCGACAGCACCGCCTCCATGTCGTGCGCGACGAGGCGATGAATGACCTCGATGGTGCCCGCACGGGCGTTGTAGTTGATGCGCGTCAATGCCGCATAGAAGCTGTGGCCGAAGGCCGGCACGGCGAGAGCCGCGACGAGCAGCGACAGGATGGCGAGGGCGCCGCGCCTCATTTCTTCGTCTCTCCCGCGCCTTCGAGCTTCTGCATCAGGTTCTTCTCC
>JBHHTO010000062.1:0-11532 GCA_046753425.1 Rhodothalassiaceae bacterium
AACATCGTCCTGACGAAGTTGCGTCCATGCGCGGAATAGACCCAAGAGATGCGCACGATCAGTGCGGCCTCCCCGAGCACGTCCTGAACGGCCCGCTCGCCAGCAAGCTTGCTCTCGCCGTACACCGAGAGCGGACCCGGCGTATCCGCCGGCCCGTAGGGCGCGCTTGCATTCCCGTCGAATACGAAATCGGTGGAGATGTGAACGAGCCGCGCTCCCGCCCGCGCCGCCGCCATGGCGAGATGGCGCGGACCGGCCCCGTTCACGGCAAAGGCCGCATCCGGCTCGCTTTCCGCCCGGTCCACCGCCGTGTAGGCCGCCGCGTTGAGGATCACGTCCGGCTTCTCGTTTGCGACCCGTGCCGAAACCGCATCCACATCCGTTATGTCGAGCGCGCCGCGGTCAAGCGCGCAGACTTCGATGTCGGATGGCGCGCACTGGACAAGCTCCCGGCCGACCTGACCGCCGGCGCCAGTGATGAGCACCTTCAATCGAAAATCTCCGCATCAGATAGCGTCGGTGCCGCGGCATCCTTGGCCGAGAGCACGGGAGCGGCGCCCTCGAGCGGCCAGTCGACCCCGATCTCGGGGTCGTCCCAGGCGAGGCTGCGATCGTATTCCGGCATGTAGAAATCGGTGCATTTGTACATCACCTCCGCCCCCGCGCCGAGGACGAGAAAGCCGTGTGCGAAGCCCTCGGGCACCCATAACTGGCGTTTGTTCTCGGCCGAGAGCGTTACCCCGACCCACTGCCTGAATGTCGGCGAGGAGCGGCGAATGTCGACCGCCACGTCGAAAACCGCGCCGGCCGTGCAGCGCACGAGCTTTCCCTGCGGTCTCACGACCTGATAATGCAGGCCGCGCAGGATTCCGGACCCCGAGCGGCTGTGATTGTCCTGCACGAAGTTGGCCGCGATCCCCATTTCAGCGAATTTCCGCGCGTGCCAGACCTCCATGAAGAACCCGCGCGCATCCCCGAAGACCTTTGGCTCGATGACCTTGACTTCGGCGATAGCGGTATCAAGCAGCTTCATGGCTGGCCCCGCCCTTCGAGCACGCGCATCAGATAGCGGCCGTATCCGCTTTTGAGAAGCGGTGCCGCCAGGGCTTCCAGATCGCCTGCATCAATATAGCCCATATGAAAGGCGATCTCTTCCGGACAGGCGATCTTGAGCCCCTGACGCTCCTCGATCACACGCACATAATCGGCAGCATCGAGAAGCGAGGCATGGGTGCCGGTATCGAGCCATGCAAAGCCGCGTCCCATCATCTCGACATGAAGCGCACCACGATCGAGATAGCAGCGGTTGACGTCGGTAATCTCGAGTTCGCCACGCGGCGAGGGTGAAATCGATTTCGCAATATCGACGACCCCATTGTCGTAGAAATAAAGCCCGGTCACGGCATAGTTCGAGCGCGGCTTCCTTGGCTTTTCCTCGATATGGCTGGCACGTCCATCGGCATCGAAGCTGACGACGCCATAACGCTCGGGATCGGTCACATAATAGCCGAAGACCGTCGCCCCTTCGGTGCGGGCGGCGGCACGTTGCAGCATCTCCGGCAGACCATGGCCATAGAAGATATTGTCGCCCAGAATGAGGCTCGCCGGACGGTCACCGATGAAGTCCTCACCGATCAGAAAGGCCTGCGCGAGGCCGCCTGGTTCGGGCTGGACGGCATAGTCAAGGGCGATCCCCCACTGGCTTCCATTGCCGAGAAGGGCCTGAAACTGCCCCTGGTCCTCGGGCGTGGTGATGACCAGAATCTCGCGGATGCCGGCCAGCATCAGGGTCGATAGCGGATAGTAGATCATCGGCTTGTCGTAGACCGGCATCAGTTGCTTCGAGACCGAGCGGGTCAGGGGATAAAGCCGTGTCCCCGAGCCCCCGGCAAGGATGATGCCGCGGAATTTGCGATCCATGGATGCCTGTCCTCACGCGATGCGTTTCGCCGTCGCATAGCGTACCCGGCCTTGCCACACAAGCCCTGGACGCCGGCCACACGCCCCCCTCACCCATCCTTCTTCCCATAGGGCCGGCCGTCCTTGTGGAGATAGACGCCGTCCTTCGAATAGCGGCCCTCGCCGAATTTCATGTCGATGTCGGAGTATTCGCCCCAGTCAGCACCATCGCGGCCGCCGATGGCGAGGAACACCGCCTTTTCCCCGGTCCGGTTCTGCAAATGGTGGCCGTTGCGTACACCGGCCGGGAAGGCGGCGCAGTCGCCGGGCCCGAGCATGCTCTCGCCATCGTTCTCGACGCGCGTCAGCTCGCCCTCGAGCACATAGACCAACTCGTCCTCGCGCGCGTGCCAGTGCCGCTGGCTCGACCAGGCGCCGGGCGCGAGCGTGACCAGATTGACACCGAGCGTCGCAAGCCCGCCGGCGACGCCCAGCGCCAGCCATTCACGGTCCTGGCACGGCGCGTCATGCGACGCGGGATAGCGGCAGCCGCTCATCACCGGCACGGCATTGCGGTCGATCCTGGGCATGGGGCTCTTTTTTCCTGTAAAGCAAATTCGCCGCAGCATGGCGTCCATACGCCGTGCGGGCAAGAAGGAGCACCGGCCCTCCGCGCTTGCCAAAGGCCGCATGCCCTGCGCGGCAACGCTCGGGCGACCGCCTTCCATCCTGTCGGAAAAAGGGGGAATGGTGGGCGCGGCTGGGATTGAACCAGCGACCCCTACGATGTCAACGTAGTGCTCTCCCGCTGAGCTACGCGCCCGTCTTCAAGCATGCGCGGGCCTTGCCGGACGGCCCGCGCCGCCTCTATATACCGATTGATTTTCGCCGCGCAACTCCGAATGCGGCCGCAGCCGCGCAACCCTTCGGTGGGACGCCCGCAGCCAAGCTGGCAACACAAGCCGTGTCGCCCCTGGAAAGAGAAGCCTCTTGCCTTCGCCCATTTCTTACAATATCGTGACGCAAACGTTTGCCTTTTGCCAGATCAAGATCAAGCAGGCCGAGGCAAGCGTGGTGGCCCCGGGCGGGACCGGTCCGACCCCACCCGCGCGGGGCCGCCAATCCGGATCGGCGCCAGCAGGGTGCCGGGGGAGGACCTTTTCGGGAGGACATGACGGTGACCCAGAGACTGAAGACATCGACCCGTTCGCGCCGGGCTTTTGCGCGCCATCTCGTCGGATCGGCATCGGCAGCGGCGCTCCTGCTCGGGCTCGAGGCGTCCGGAGTGGCAGCACAGACGCAGGGCAGCTCTGCCGGCGACGGGAGCCAGGTCGTGCTCGAGGAGATTACGGTGACCGCCCGGCGCTATGCCGAGCGCGTGCAGGACGCGCCGGTGGCGGTCAGCGTCATGAGCGATGATTTCCTCGAGGAACAGCGGATCATCACCGTCGATGACGTCATCCAGCAGACGCCGGGCGCGACCTTCATCCGCTTCAACAAGCTGCAGCCGGAATACAATATCCGCGGCATCAACGCCAATGCCGAGGGGACCTCGCTCGAGGCTTCGGTGGTCACCGTCATCGACAATGTGCCGGTGTCCAAGGACTTCATGAAGAACCCGGCGATGTATGACATGGAGCGCGTGGAGATCCTGCGCGGACCGCAGGGCACGGCCTTCGGGCGCAATGCCGCGGCCGGCCTCGTGCACCTGATCACGAAGCGTCCGACGCCCGATCTCGAGGCCGAAATCCAGGGCGGCGCCGGCAATGACGGGCTGTTCGAGACCACCGGTTATCTCAACCTGCCGCTGAGCGACGTGCTGCAGACGCGCATCGCCTACAATTTCCGCCACACCGACGGTCACACGAAATCGGTCTCCACCGGCAAGGGCCTCGACGGGCAGGAGAATTTCTCGATCCGCGGCTCTTTCCTGTTCACGCCAACAGACCGTTTCAGCCTTTATTTCAAGGTCGACTACAACAAGGACAATGACGAAACGCCGGTGCGCCGCTCGCGCGACTGCACCCTGCCGCAGATCGTCGCCGGCGGCGACCCCTTGCGGCAGCAGCTCGGCATTCCGCCCTCGATGCCGCCCTGGCCGATCACCTTCTTTGATCCGTGCGATGTCTGGAAGACCGAGATATCGCCGGGCAAGTTCTTCATCGACCGCGAGATCGTCAATCTTACCGGCGAGATCACCTGGGAGTTCGCCGACGGCTACACGCTCACCTCGGTGACCGGCTATATGGACGGCGACGCGCAGCAGCGTCAGGAGGCGCACGGCACGCCGGTCAACATCCTGTTCCAGAATGGCGACCAGGATGCGGAAATCTTTACCGAGGAGGTGCGCATCGACAATCACGGCACCGCCAGCCCCTTGCGCTGGCTCGCCGGTATCTTCTACCTCACCGACCAGCACGACCGCTTCGACCAGAACGAGTTCTTCGCCAACAAGCCGGACGGCTCGCGCACGCTCGGCGGGCCGCGCGTGCCCACCTTCGACACCAAGATCTCACGCAACGAGACCGACAGTATCGGGCTCTTCGGTGAGCTCAGCTACGACCTCACCGAGCAGTTGACGGCCACCGTCGGCGTGCGCTGGAACCGCGACGAGAAGGACTATGAGATCACCCACAGCGGCTTCGGTTTCGGCGGCCCGATCTCGCAGCTCCAGGGCTGCAATTTCGATCCGCCCTTCCAGTTTACCTGCGGCGACGCCGCCAATCCGGTCGGCTTCACCACGCCGGTTCTGGTCGGCGACAGCTGGAAGGACGCCATGGTGCGGACCTCGCTCGAATACCGGATGAACGACGAACATATGTTCTATTTCCTGTTCTCGCAGGGTTACAAGGCGGGCGGCTTCCAGCCCGAGCCGCCCAATCCGACGGTGGCGCTGCAGCCCTTCGACAAGGAAAACTCGAACAATTACGAGATCGGCTGGCGCGGTGAGTTCGACCGCCGCTTCCGGGTGAGCCTCACCGGCTTCCGGCTCAAGCTCAATGGATTGCAGCTCTCGCAATTCATCGATGTCGGCGGGCTCGGCTTCTTCCAGGCGGTGAGCAATGCGGGCGGCTCACGCTCGATCGGCGTCGAGTTCGAGACCACGCTCCTCGTCACCCCGGATTTCCGCCTGAGCGGCAGCGCGGCGCTGCAGGACGTGCAGCTCACCAACACCGTGGTCACGCTCGACACCTCGGTGGGACCGCAGGATGTGAGCGGGCTTCGTCCTGACAATGCGCCGAAATGGACCGCGACGGCGATCGCCGCCTACGACTTCCACCTCGAGGACGGCTCGACGCTGACGCTGAGGGGCGACATCCGTGCCCGCAGCAATGTCTGGGACGACATCATCGATCGCGACAATCCGGGCAAGATCCGCCTCAGGCCGAGCGCCTTCTTCCTCGGCGGGCGGCTGAGCTGGACCTCGGCCAATGAGGCCTATGAGATCTCCATGTGGGTGCGCAACCTGACGCAGGAGAAGGAGATCCTGAACATCGGGCCGCCGCAGCCGAACACCTTCCAGCTCCCGACGGCGTTCGGCGAGCCGCGGACCTTCGGCGCCACCGCGAGCGTCCGCTTCTGAACCGAACCCTCTGCGGCGGAGAGCTTTGCTCTCCGCCGCGCCTGCGACCGGAACCTCACCCATGCCTCAACAATATCCCGACCGCCGCGCGCTCATGAAAGGCGGCGGTGCGCTGCTTGCCGCCTCAGCCCTCGGCCCGCTTGCCGGGGTGCCGGCGCGGGCCAACAATCACCCTCACCCGCACAAGGGAAGCCTCAACTTCCTCGATCCGAAGACCTACATCAACAATTGCGCCGTGCATGCGCATTTCGATGCCACGGTCTCGGCCGGCAAATCGCAGATGATGGCGAAGGGCAAGCGGCGCTTTCTCTTCACCAATGGCGAGGTGTGGGAGGTGACCGATGCGCTCAAGCCGGTGCTCATCGACCGCCACGCCTTTCTCGGCCGCCAGGTGCAGCTCGCCTATAACCGGCATATCGGGAAATGGATCCTGATGACCGGTGCGGCGCCGCCACCGACCTCTTCCACTCCCGAGGCGCCGCATGGCAAATATGACGACCCGCGACTCGTCCAGAACTCGCTCTATGCGGCGGGTCTGCGCGGCGTGCGCTTCTATGACGCGAGCGATCCCGAAAATGTCCGCCTCATCTCCGAATGGTCCTGCGACCAGGGTGACCCGTCACGCCCGGTGCAGACCGGCGGCGGCACGCACCGCAACTATTATGACGGCGGGCGCTACGCCTATCTCGATGCCGCGCCCGACAACAGCTTCATCAACATGGAATCGCCGGTGCGGTTCTATACCAACTGCCTGCAGATCATCGACGTTGCCGATCCCGAGCGGCCGAAATTCGTCTCCAACTGGTGGTTTCCCGGCCAGCGGGCGGGCGAGCTCACGGCCTATCGCGGCTGGCGCGAATATGGCGACCGGCAGTCCTTCACCGCGGCGCACGGCGCCTTCTACGTCCCGAAAAAGGTCGAGGATGGCGGCAGATACTGCTTTGGCACCTATGGCTCCTTCGGGGTCACCGTGCACGACGTGTCCGACCCGCGGCAGCCGAAGCTCGTCGGGCACTGGCGGCCGCCCTATCTGCCGGGTGCCATTCCCTTCCACACCATCGATGTGAGCCTTCTCGACCGCGGCATCGCGCTCACCAATGCGGAGACGCTCAACCCCGACTGCAACGAGCCCTTCCACCCCAATTACGTCCTCGACATGCGCGACGTCACCGCGCCGCGGCCGATTGCCGAATTCGGCCGCTGGGTGCCGCCCGGGGACGCGCCCTACCATGATTTCTGCGACAAGCGCGGGCGCTTCGGCACGCACAATCCGCCGCATCTGAAGGCGCCGGGCCGGCGTCACCCGCGCTTCACCGTCTATGCCGCCTTCAATGCCGGGTTCCAGTTCCTCGATATCAGCGATCCGGCGCATCCGCGCGTCGACGGCTGGTTCATCCCGCCGACGGCCGGCAGCTTCGCCGAGCCGGGAAGCTGGAACCGCATCGGCGACGGCGTCTTCGTCGAATGGGACCGGCGGCTGATCTGGGCCTTCGCCGATTCCGGCGCCTATCTGCTGTCGCACCCGGCGCTGGGCGCGCCCGATTTTGCGCCACGCGCGGTGAGCGAATGGACGCTCGCCGGGCTCAATCAGGGGCATGACGGCTAGCGGAAACCGGAACCAGGCGCGGCGCTCCCTGCCCCGGTCACCCGTTTGCCCGTTTCCTCATCCGTTCGCGCCGGGGAGCCCGGCGAGGGGCGTCTCGAAGCGCGCCCGGCGTTGCCCGTCCGGACTTCGAAAGGCTCAGCCCGAACGGGGATTGTCGCCTGGCTCGGGGCGGACGGGGTTTGCAGCCTGGCTCAGGGCGATGGGCATCCTGTGTATCGCATCCCCTATTCTCGCATCCCGGCAAGCCAGGCGTCGGTCGGCCAGGCGTGGCAGGTCTCGCACGCGGTCGGCGCACCGCGCGCCGCGTGGCAGCCGAGGCAGACGGACATGGCGGTGACCGCCGTCGTCTGCTGCATGTGCTCGAGTGCCGGCACGTCGCCATGGCAGTCGGTGCAGGCGACCCCGGCCGCGAGATGCGGCCCATGCGCCCAGCGCACGCCCGGAAGGACGCGGTAGACGCGCACCCAGGGAATGGTCTCGCGGTCCTCGTGAAACTGCCTGAGCCGCGCGATCGCCGGCCGCACGGTGGCAACATTCTCATGGCAGGTCATGCAGGTCGCCGTCGAGGGAAAGGTCATGCGGACGATCGCGCTCTCCGGTCTGGACGCGCCCGCCTCCTCGCCCGCATCGCCGACATGACAGAGCCGGCAGTCGAGTGCGAGATCCCCGGCATGGGTCCTGTGGCTGTAGGGCAGCGGCTGCGCCGGCGCGGGCATATCGGCGACCGCCGCTGGAACCGCATAGCTGCCGGCAACAGGCGTGGACGCGCCGGCATCCGTCGTATCTGCGCCGCCTTTGGGTGCGGGCGCCCGATCGCAGCCCGGAAGGGCGAGCATGAGGCCGAAAAGCATGGCGGCCCAGGGTCGATCGGCGCCTCTCCCGTGGCAACGCATCGCCTATCCCCTGCGGATGACGTCGTCGAGACGCATCCCCTCGTCGGCGAGAATGGCGATCGCGGCATTGCGCCCCGGCTTGCCGGTGATCGAGCCGCCGGGTGCGGTGCAGGCGCCGGTCTGGTAGAGCCCCGGAATCGGCATCCGGTAGTCCGCCCATCCCGGGACCGGCCGCATGTCGCCCGTCTGCGCCGGGCCGTAGCGCCCGGCATGGACGCTGCCGCGCCACATCGCCGGGTTCATGCGTTCGATGTCGAGCGGGCTCATCAGGAATTCGGCGAGGATGGCTTGCCGCGAAAAGCCGGGTGCGAAGCCGCGCACATAATCGAGAATGGCATCGGCGACCGGCTTCTTGATGCGGTCCCAGTGTTCCGGCCCCTCCCTCAGCCCATAGGGCAGGTTGCCGATGATCTTGAGCGTGTGGTGCCCCGCCGGTGCGCGGCCCGGATCGGCGATGCTCGAGCACAGGATCTGCAGCGGCATGTCCTTGAGCACGACCTCACCCACCGCGTCATCATAGGGATGACGCAGGATGCGTGCGGGATAGGGCAGGATCGTCGATTCCGCCGGCGCGATCTCGCCGCCGCCGGCGAGCGGATAGGCGAGCGGCGCGCTGGTCGCGTAATGGAAGGCGAACATGGCGTGCTCGGGCTGCCAGAGATCGACGCCGGCGAGGAAGTCCGCGCCCCAGAGTTCGGCCGGCGCCATCTTCACGAGATGCCTGATATGGATGGTCGAGACCACCGCCCGCCGGGCGCGATAGCGGCTGCCGTCGAGGCATTCGACGCCGGTGCAGCGGCCGCCCTCGATGACGAGGCGCCCGACCGGCTTCGAGGTCCGGATGACCCCGCCATGCGCCTCGATGACGCGCCCGAGCGCGACGCTGAGCATGCCCGAGCCGCCTTTCGGGATGGGCCGCCCGCCGAGCTGGTGCGCGATCGCGGTATAGGCCTGCATGCCGGTTCCGGGATCGCCGCCGGGCACCGAGCTGAAGCGCCCGACCGCGAGGTGGAAGGCGCGCACATGATCGTCCTCAAAGAGGGCGTGCACGAGATCGTAGCCGGACATCGCCATGCGCCGGCGCCACAGGCCCGACGGCGGCTTGCCCGCTGCGCGCGCCCGGCGGAATTCCCGCAATTCGTCGAGCATGCTGAGGAAGGTCCGCGCGTCGCGCTCGGAGAATTTCGCGTATTCGGCGCGCGTGCGCTCGATGTCCTGCCACATGGTGAGCGAGCGCCCGTCCGGAAACGGGATGTGCATCACCGGGTCGGGATAGATGTATTCGAGCCCCTGGGCGAGGAGGCCGAGCTCGTCATCGCGGATGAGGGGGTTCGACATCAGCAGCCCGTGCACCGAGGAGCACATGTCCTCCTTGAAGCCGGGCAGACAGGGCTCGGCGGTCTTGCAGCCGCCGCCGATGGTGGGGCGCCCCTCGAGGACGAGCACGCTGAAGCCGGCATTCGCCAGATAGGCGGCGGTGACAAGGCTGTTGTGTCCGGCGCCGGCGATGACGAAGTCATAGGCCTCGCTCGCCGGCGGTGCGGCGGCGATCCCGCTGCGCGCAAGAAGCGCGGCGGCGGCGACGGTGCCGAGGAAGCCCCGCCGCGAGGTCGCGCCTGCCGCCTTCTCCTCCATGTCCTCCCCTTCGTGCGGGCCGCCCGCGGCGATCAGGCGGCCGTCTTGCGCTCCTCGCGCTCGCGTTCGAGTTCCTCAAGCGTCTCGTCGGGCCGGCTGCGGAAGCGCCCGTACCTGGCGTAGAACGCGTCGACGAGCTTGTGCTTCTTCACGATCGTCGGCAGGGCGCGGACAAAGTCCCACAGCGCGATGATGCCGCCCGTCCACATGGTGCGGATGGCGATCCACGGGCTGCGCTGTGCGTTGATCTCCTTCATGTCGGCATGCTCGTGCGGGTGGATGTGATCGCGCTCGGTGAGCGCCTTGCGCAAGCCCTCGACATGCGTCCAGTCGCAGCGATAGTGCACGATGCCGTCCGGGTTGATGACATAGACCACATTGGGCATGCCGCCATAGGCGCGGTGCATCTGCCCGTCGAGGCTGTCGATGAGGATGCGCCGGTGCTCCTTGTACTTCCTGGGCAGGAGGGCCGCCGCCCGCTTCTTCTCCTCGAAGCTGCGATGCTGGTGCAGGCGCTCGCCGGGATGCGCCTCGCGGACATAGACGACGAGGAACTCGACATCGGGAAACGCGGCGCGCAGATTGCCCACACGCGCGATATTCTTGCTGTACTGCGAGCAGGTCGCCGAGCCGGTCTCGAGCACCACCCAACGCCCGCGGAAATCCGACAGCTTCACCTCATTGCCCTCGAGGTCGACGGCGGTGAAATCGATCGCCGGCTCACCGGCACGCGGGCCGATGAACATGTCCCAGTTGTAAAGCCCCGGCTTGAAGCGCGGGGTGAGATAGGGAAGCGTCTTCTTCTCGTCACTCATCGGATTCACTCCTTCCTGTTCCGTCCCGGAATTTCAGGCCTCGAGTCCGGCGCGCACCGCCTCGGGCGTGAAGGTGAGCCGGCGCAGGCGCTTGCCTGTCAGCCGCGCCACCGCATTGGCGATCGCCCCGGGCACCGTTGACAGCCCGAGTTCGCCGAGCCCGGTCGGCGGCGCCCCGCTGTCGACGAAATCGACGGCGATCTCCGGCAGGTCGGCCATCCGCAGCAGCGGGTAGTCGTGAAAGTTCGACTGCTCCACCTCGCCGCCCCGGATCGTCACCCGCTCCATGAGCGAGCTCGACAGCCCGTAGACGATATTGCCCTCGAGCTGCGCCCGGGCATTGCGCGGCGCGATGACCAGTCCGGCATCGCCGGCGAGCCAGTAGCGGTGGGCGCGGATCTGCCCGCTGTCGCGATCGACCGAGACCTCGGCAATCCCCGCCGATGCGGAGGCCTTGTAGGCGGAAAAGGCAAGGCCGAGCGCCCGCCCCGCCGGGCGCGGTGCGTGCCAGTCAGCCATCTCGGCGACGCGCCGCAGCACCGCCTGCGCCCGCGGTACCTTGCGGCAGAGGTCGAGTCGCAGGTCGAGCGGGTCCCGGCCCGTCGCGGTGGCAATCTCGTCGAGAAAGGCTTCAACGGCGAACTTGGTGTAGCTTGTCGCCACACCGCGCCAGGCGCAGATGCGTGCCCGCCGCTCGGTCATGACATGCTCGGCAAGGAAATTCGGGACGTCATACATCCTGCCGTCGGCGCCGTTCATCGAGATGATGTCCTTGCCCCCGGCCTGCTTCCAGCGGATCGCGTTCATGAAGGCGATGACCGAGGGCACGGCGACGCGATGGTGCCAGCCGACGATCCGCCCCTCGGCATCGAGCGCGGCGCGCAGATGCTGCGCCGCGGCGGGCCGGAAGGTGCCGTAGCGAAGATCGTCCTCGCGCGTCCAGATGACCTTGACCGGCTTTTTCACCGCCTTGGAGAGGAACAGCGCATCATCGACATAGCGCTGGCGCAGGAAGCTGCGCCGTCCGAAGCCGCCGCCGAGATAGAGCGGATGCAGCGTGATGCGGTCGGGCGTCGTGCCGAGCGCCTGCGCCGCGCCGAG
>JBHHTO010000063.1:0-11464 GCA_046753425.1 Rhodothalassiaceae bacterium
CCGGTCATGGCCGTTTCCGAAACGCTCAAGGGTTATCTCGACAGCCTCGGCATTGCCTATGATGTCGCCCGTCACCCGCGCGAGGTGGTGAGCACGCGCATCGCCCGGAAGGCGCATATCCCCGGCGAGCGGCTTGCCAAGGCGGTGCTGCTGAGCTCCGGGCGCGGGCATCTGCTTGCGCTCGTGCCGGCCTCGCGCCATGTCGATCTGGCGGCACTTGGCGCCCGGGTCGGCAGGCCGGTCGCGCTGGCGCCCGAGGAAGAGATCAGCGCGCTGTTTGCCGATTGCGAACCCGGCGCCATCCCGGCCTGCGGCGAGGCCTACGGCATCCCGTGCCTGATGGATGAGGCGCTTGCGGCGGTCGACGAGGTCTATTTCGAGGCCGGCGACCATGTCTCGCTCATCCACATGACGGGCGACGACTTCGCCCGCCTGATGGCGCATGCCGAGCGGGCACCGATCGCCACCGCGCACTGAACCCGGACACCGGTAGGAGCGCGGGCGGGGAGCCACCCCATCTTGTCGAGCGAGGCGGCGGATTTACGCCGCCCGTACGGCCTCGACAACGCCGAAATCGCCGTCTGGCGGGTGCCGGGTGGCGGCATGACGCCAGCCCGCGCGCGCGAGAAGATCGCCATATTCGGCCTCGGTGCGCTCGCGGCCCGAGGCGGCGCACAGCATGTGGATGTCGAAAAGCTTGGCAAAATGCGGCGTCCCGGGGCCGGGAACGATGAATTCGCAGACAAACAGCCGCGCCCCGGGCGGCGCCGCGCGGTGGATGGTCTTGAGAATCTGGACGCAGTCGGCATCGCCCCAGTCATGAAGAACGAGCTTGAGAAAGTAGGCGTCCGCCGTCGGCACCGCGGCGAACATGTCGCCGCCCTGATAGCGCATGCGATCGGCGACGCCGACCTTTTCCGCCCAGTGGGCGTCCTCCTCTGCCACCGTCTCGGGCAGGTCGAGGACGGTGCCGCGGAGGCCGGGCCGGCCGGCGAGGAGATGGGCGAGCAGATGGCCATGGCCACCGCCGATGTCGCAGATATGCGAAACGCCCGGAAGATCGCAAGGCTCCAGCGCCGCCAGCACCATCGCCGTCTGGCTCGCCGAATAGCTGCTCATGGCGTCGTTGAAGACCGTGCGATAGCCGGCATCCCGGGCGACATGCGCGAACACCGGATGGCCGTATTCGCGGACGAATCCGTTGCGCCCGGTCTCGCCCTCGCGAACGAGATCGGGGAGATGGCGCCAGATGGCGTAATGTTCCGGGCCCTCTTCGAGAAGCGCGATGCCGCGCATCGACCCGGGGTGATCGGCGGCGAAACAGGCCCCGACGGGGGTGAGGCGGAAGCGTTTCTCCTCGTCTTCGGCGAGTACGCCGGTCGAGGCCATGGCGCGCATCAGGCGATAGGTGGCCTCGGGATCGAGCGCGAGGGCATCCGCAACCTCATATGCGGAAACCGTCTCGTCACCGATCGCCTCGATGATGCCAAGGCGGACGCCGACCAAGAGAATCTGGCTCCGCCAGCGGCCGAAGACGAGATCGGCCGCCGCCGCACGCGCCGCGCCATTCGCTTCTGTCATGAAATGCCCCCTGAGAATGCGCTCCGCCCGGCCATCCAACGGCTCGGGATCCAATCCACGCATTATGTGCGTGGAATGATAGCAGGGATTCGTGCGCACGGGAATGCGCGTGGGATGATCAGGGCGCTGTGCCTCAGCCTCCGTTCTCCGGCGGCGGGCAGTTGGTGCCGCCCAGAGCCTTGCACAAGGCGTGAGACAGCGCGTCCCCGACCTGTTTGCCCGTCTTTGAGGCCGAGGCACCGATCGCGATGCCGGCGCCGGCAGCGAGACCCACTCCGCCGAGGATCCACCACAGGGCATTGCTGCCGCCCTCGTCCTCCTCCGCCCCCGTTTCTTCGGCATAAAGTCGCCCCCATTCGCTCAATGCAAGGCCGTTGAGCACCGGATCGCCTGGCGCATTGACGCGGAATTCCAGGCTCAGGATGGGTATGCCGCGGGAAAGTGCGTCCTGCGAAAGGCGCATCGATCGGCCCGCTGTGAAACCGCCTCCGGCTCCATATCCTTGCTGCATGGCGAGGCCGAGACCCACGCGCGCCCGCCGTGCATCGGGGGCAAGGCCGCCATCGAGCGGCAGCCGGAGGGTGACGCCGACAGCGAGATTGTGGCGGAACACCCCGCCTGGGTGGGGTCCGCTGCGGATGATCACGTCCTGAAGATCGAGCGGCTCGGCAAGGCCAGGAAGCGGCACGGAGGCCGCGAACGTCGCCATGATGGCGCAGACATGGGTCGCCAGGGATCGTGCCTGAATCGCTGCCGCCATCGGTGATCGCCACCCTTTTTTCCGGCCGAACGATGAAAACGGTACCCCTCCCCGGGCTGCCGCTCATGCGCCGACGATCAGCGGGCTGCATCCTCCAGCCTAGTGCAAGCTCCGATAGAAGGATGTGTCGCGGCGACAGCACGGTTCGTGGCCCAGGAGGCGACAGGGAAGTGTGCTGGCGACTGGTGACCCCGGCAGGATTCGAACCTGCGACCTACGGATTAGGAATCCGGCGCTCTATCCGGCTGAGCTACGGGGCCGCTCACCGTCTGCCTCACGCTCCGTCATGTGCCGGATGGGCAGCCGGAAGTCAATTCCTGCCGCCGGGAGCCCTTGCAACGGCGGGGCCGAGGCGGCAGGCTTTCCGGGATGTGGATGCGGGAGGGGAGCCCGATGAGCGATCCGCGCGACGATCTTGAGGCGTGGCGAAGGGCCGGCGCGGTCTATCGCCATCGTGGCCACGAGATCTTCTACCGTACCGGTGGCGCCGGCCCGGCGCTCTTGCTTCTCCATGGCTTTCCCACCGCGTGCTGGGATTTTTCCCCGCTCTGGGCGGCGCTCACCGCGCGCTTTACCGTCGTTGCGCCGGATTTCATCGGCTTCGGCTTTTCCGCAAAACCGAAGCCCTATCCCTATTCCTTTTTCGATCAGGCCGATCTCGTCGAGGGGCTCCTGCAGTCGCTCGGCATCGCCGGCGCTCATCTTCTTGCCCATGATTACGGTGACACGGTCGCACAGGAATTGCTCGCGCGCCGGTGCGCCGGTCGGGCGCGGATCGAGATCGCCTCGGCGGTGCTCATGAATGGCGGCATGTTCTACAGCCGCATCCGTTTCTCGCCCATGCAGCGGCTTCTGCGCTCACCCGCGGGCGCGATGGTGCAGCATCTGATGCACCGGCGGCGCTTTCATGCGAGCTTTGCTGCCATCTTCGGCCCCCGGACGCGGCCTTCAGCGCAGATGCTCGACGCCTTCTGGCGGCTCGTGACCTGCAATCATGGACGCCGCGTGATCCATCGCGTGATCCAGTATCTGGGCGAGCGCCAGCGCTTCGAGACGCGCTGGACCCGGGCGCTGGCCGAGGCGGGGGTACCCTTGCGCCTCATCTACGGACCCGAGGACCCGATCTCGGGCAGCGCCATCGCCGAGCGCTTCGCCGAGGTCGTGCCGGATGCCGATATCGTGAGGCTCGACGGCATCGGGCACTATCCGCAACTGGAGGCCCCGGCGGATGTGGCCGACGCCGTTTTCGCCTTTCACCGCCGCATCGGAAGCTTGCCGTGATCGGGCTCCGCGGCGGCGCCCTCGCATTGCTGCTGGGGCTCAGCATCGCAGCCCGCGCCGGGCCCGCGGGAACGGTGCAGGTGGCAGCGACCCCCGACGGCGAAAGCGTGGCCCTCGCCGATGGCCGCATCGTGCGCCTCGCCGCGGTGCGCGTGCCGCGCCCCGAAGCGCCCGACGATACGCTCGGGGAGGCCCTGGCCCGCGCGGCCCGCGAGGCTCTTCACGGACTTGCGGCAGGGCGCCGCTGCTCTCTCGATCTCGTGGCCCCGGCACCGGACCGCTATGGCCGGCTCGTCGCGGCCCTCGACTGTGCACCCGATCCGGGCGATCTCGCTGCGGCAATGGTGCGTGGCGGCCATGTTCTGGTCTTTCCCGGCGCCGGCGAGGCCGAGGTGGCGGCACCGCTCTATGCCAGCGAGGAGGCGGCGCGCGCAGCACGGCGCGGTCTCTGGGCGAGCGGCCGGTACGACGTCGAGGCGGCGGCGGCGGTCGATGCGCCGCCGGGGCGGCTGGTGATCGTGCGCGGCCGCGTTGTCGCCGCGGCCCGCGTCGAGGGATTCCTCTATCTCAATTTCGGCGCCGACTGGCGGCGGGATTTCACCGTCCGCCTGACCGGCCCGGTGCGCCGGCGACTGCCGAAGGCGGCGCGGGCTGCGGCCTGGTGGCGGGGGCGCCTGGTCGAGGTGCGCGGCCTTCTCCAGCGCGAGAACGGCCTCCTGATCGAGCCCGGCGACCCGGCACAGCTCCGCCTGCCCGGCGATGCCGCAAAAGAGAAACCGGCGCCGCAACCGGCGCCGGTCCAGAATTGAACGGTGACACGTCCGCTCAGGCCGCGATGAGCACCTTTTCGAGCTTCGTCATCGCCGACTGCTCGTCGATGTCCTCGACCGCCGCGAGCTCGCGTGCGAGGCGCCCGAGCGCGGCCTCGTAGATCTGCCGCTCGGAATAGGATTGCTCGGGCTGGTCGGCGCCGCGGTGGAGGTCGCGCACCACCTCTGCGATGGAGACGATGTCGCCGGAATTGATCTTCGCCTCATATTCCTGCGCCCGCCGGCTCCACATGGTCCGCTTGATGCGTGCCCGCCCCTTGAGCGTGGTGAAGGCTTCCTGGATGGTCGCCTTGTTCGACAGCCGGCGCATGCCGACCGTCTTCGCCTTGTTGGTGGGCACGCGAAGCGTCATGCGCTCCTTCTCGAAGCGCACGACATAAAGCTCGAGCGTCGCGCCCGCGATTTCCTGTTGCTCGATCTCCATCACCCGGCCAACGCCGTGCTTGGGATAGACGACATAGTCGCCGGGAGCGAAATCCAGTCCGGTATTCTTCTTCGCCATAATCGGTTCAGCAGCCCCTTCCTAGGTCAACGAGACGGTTCCGCACGGTCCGAGCCCTCCTCTCCCCGCCCAACGCCATCGAAGGCGGGGGTGGTTCGGGTCATGCTCTGGTGTCGGTGCGGAATGTGATGCGGGTTTTCCTCGCCGTCCTCGTCCGCTGACATGATGGTACACAGGTTACGAGAAGAAGCACTGTAACATAAATTGCCCGAAAAAGGTAGTCCTCCACGCAGCCGCAAGCCCAGCCGCGGAATCCCGGAAGGCAAGACGGGATGCGAACTTGGCAGGGGCGGTGGTGCGACAGCTTGTCGCGTCCCGATGCGCCTCAGTCGCCGGTTCCGGGCTTCTCGGAGAAGTATTTCTCGAACTTCCCCTCTTCGCCCTTGTGCTCGTCGGCATCAGGCAGCGGGTCTTTCTTTTGCGTGATATTGGGCCACTTCTCCGAATATTCGGCATTGAGCGCGAGCCATTTCTCGAGACCGTCCTCGGTGTCCGGCAGGATCGCCTCGGCCGGACATTCGGGCTCGCAGACGCCGCAGTCGATGCATTCATTGGGATTGATGACGAGCATGTTTTCGCCCTCATAGAAGCAGTCGACCGGGCAGACCTCGACGCAGTCCGTGTATTTGCACTTGATGCACGCTTCCGTAACGACGTAGGTCATGGTCCTCCTCGCTGGCACGCCGGGGTGCCGCCATATCCGGGCAGGCGACGGACCCGGGTCCGGGAGCGGCCAACCGCGGTCACGATCGCCGCTCCCAATCAAACAGTCTCATCGTGCCGTGGCGCTCCGCTGCCGGCGCTCGACCCGCTTTCTGGCCTCACCGCGGTCACGATCGCTCACATAAAGGAGGCCGCCGATGCGACGCAAGAGATTTGACTCATAATGGTCGATGCGCCCATCGGCGAGCGCCACCTCCCACAGGAGCTCGATCAGGGCGACCCGTTCGTCATAGCTGCTGTTATCCTTGAAACAGCGGGTGAATCCGAACAGTTGTACCGAGCCGTCGGCGCGGGTGCGGGCGGCGGCGATCAGCGCATCGAGTTCGGCGTCCGCGAGCCCGAAGGTGCGCGCGAGGGCGCGCCGGATGGCCGCCGCCTCCGACCCGTCGAGATGGCCATCCGTGGCCGCAACCTCGAGCAGCAGCGCCGCCGCGGCGAGCTCCTTGTCGTCGAAGGCGTGCGCCCGGGCCCTTTTCGTATCGGCCAGTCCGTCGAGGAAAGCACGCACGCGGTTCATCATATGGCCCTGCTCCCGGTTCGCATTGGTGCGGATGCTAGCGCGCACCGCGCAGGCGATCCAGCGCGCGCCGCTCCGCCTTGGTCGGCCGCCCGCTGCCGCGCGGGCGGGCGATCGGCGGCGTCAGTGCGGCTTCATTCCGCGGAGGCGGAGGCGGCGACAGATCGTCATAGAGGGCTGCGGCCTCCGTCGCCGGTCCGCGGCGCTCGGCAAGGCCGACGATACGCACGATGCGTACCCGTCGCGCCTTGGCGAAGGTGAGCACATCGCCGATGCGAACCGCGGTGCCCGCCTTGCGCACATGAACGCCATTGAGGCGGATGTGCCCGGCCCGGGCTTCGCGGGCGGCGAGCGTGCGGGTCCTGAAGAAGCGCGCCACCCAGAGCCAGCGATCGATGCGCATGCGGTCGTCCGCAGGATTCGCCGTCGCAGGACCGCTCATGAAGACTTCCTGGCCAGCGTCTCGCGCAGCGCCGCGAGCTTGGCGAAGGGCGAATCGGCATCGACCTCCGGCTCGCGTCGACGCGGCGCACGGGGCGGTTTCGCGCGCTTTCCGGCGGCTGCGGTCCGCGCGCTCTTCTCCGGCTTCTGCTCCCGCCGCGCACCGGCTTTTCCGGCACCGCCCTTCGCCCCGGCGGGCCGCTTGCGGGCCGGACGCGGCCGCTGGGGTGACCAGAAGAAGCGCGGTTCCTCGACCATTTCGGGGGTTGCCTCGGATGGTGCCTCGGCCGCTCCTTCCGCCGCCGACGCAGCGCCGGCCTCGTCTTGTGCCGTGCTCTCGGCCGCCGCCGCCTCGCCCCGTGCCGGCACCGCCACCATGCGGTGATCATAGCCGATGACGCGCATGGTGCGCAGGAAGCTGTCACCCGAGCAGCCGACAAGACCCATGATCTCCGGCGTGGCGGCGAATTCGGCGCCCTCCTGCCCGAGCGGCCGCACCGCGTCGGCGAGACGTTCGAGCATGTCGAGACGCACCGCCTCGTCCTTGCCGATCGGGCGGAATCCGGCGAGGTCGTAAAATCCCCGCGGCCCGCCGGACTCGATCTGGATCCAGACCAGACCCGGCCTGGGGATCGCCGGCAGATCCTCATATCCGTTCTCGAGCGCCCACAGCATGAGGCGCAGTTCCACCGCATGCGGCTTGAGCAGCGCCGGCATATAGAGCGCGGTGGCGCCGATCCGCAGCTTGAAGCGCCGCAGCGCCCGCCGCGCATCGGCGTCGAGCTCGCGCAGCTCGCGGGCCACCTCGGAGCGCCGGAGAATGCCGTAATTCTCGACCAGCCGGAAGGCGATGCCGCGCGCCAGCCCGCTCAGGGCCGGAGCCCCTTCGTTACCGGCCCGGCAGGCGTCCGCAAGGACCCGCGCCAGCGCCCGCAAGGGCCCGAGCTTGTCCTCGAGCCGGGCCTCGAGCCAGGCGGCACAGCGGGTCTCGACCCGCACCGCATCGGCGTCGCCGAGCAAATGCCCGCTACAAAGGCGCACGCGCGGCGCGAGGGGAGAGCCGCCCTTCACGATCTCGGCGATCGCGGCACCCTGCCAGACGAGGCGCGGCCGCCCCAGCCCTCCGGAAAGGTCGAGTTCGAGGGTCTGGTGCCCGATATTGAGAAAGATCCGGGCCCGCCGTGCCACCTCCTGCGCCAGCGCCGCCTCGGCGGCGGCGGTGAGCTTGCGATGCTCCTCTCCCAGTTCGGCGACGGCGGGGCGGAAGGAAAAGCCCTCGACACGGCCGATGGCGTGGCCCTCGACGACGATCTCGTTGCCTTCCTCGATGCTCACCGAAAGATCGCCTTTCTGCCGCAGTTCCCGCAACAGGAGTGTGGTCCGCCGGTCGACGAAGCGCTGCGTCAGCCGCTCGTGAAGCGCGTCCGACAGCCGGTTCTCGACCGCCCGCGTCACCGCCGCCCAGTGTGCCGGATCGCGGAGCCAGTCACGGCGGTTGGCGACATAGGTCCAGATGCGTATCCGGGCAATGCGGGCGGCCAAGCTATCGATATCGCCCTGCACATTGTCAAGCCGGCTGACCTCGCGCGCGATCCAGTCGGCGTCGATGACGCCCGCCGGCGCCGAAAGCTGAAGATGGATCCGCCTCAGGAGGGCATGATGGTCGGTATCGCCGAGCTTGCGGAAATCGGGGATCTGGCACACCTCCCAGAGCCGTCGGATGGCCTCGGGCGTGGTGGTGAGGCGGGCGATGTCGGGATCGGTGGCGAGGGCCTTGAGCGCCGCCAGATCGGTCGCCCCGTGGACGCGGACGAACGCCTGCCGCGGGGCCGCCATCTCGAGCGAGGCGATGAGGCGCGCCAGCGACCGGAAATCGAGCGCCGCGTTGCGCCAGCGGATCGCGCGCAGCGGCGGAAAGCGGTGCTCCTCGACACGGGCGATCATCCCTGGATCGAGCGCCACGCCCTCGGCGCCGGCGATGGTGGAAAAGGTGCCGTCATTCATGTGTCGCCCGGCGCGCCCGGCGACCTGCGCGATTTCCGCCGCCTCGAGCGGGCGCAAGCGGCGACCGTCGAACTTGCGGAGCTGGGCGAAGGCGACATGGTCGATGTCCATGTTGAGACCCATGCCGATGGCATCGGTGGCAACCAGATAGTCGACATCGCCATTCTGGTAGAGGGCGACCTGGGCGTTGCGCGTGCGCGGGCTGAGCGCCCCCATGACCACCGCCACACCGCCGTGCCGGCGCCGCAGCAGCTCCGCCAGCGCATAGACGTCCTCGGCCGAATAGGCGATGACCGCGGAGCGCGGCGGCAGGCGGCTCAACTTGCGCGGCTTCACATATCTCAACCGGGACAGGCGCGGGCGGCCGAGGATCGCCGCCTGTGGCAGAAGGCGCGCGACGATGGGGCGGATGGTGTCCGAGCCGAGAAAGACGGTCTCCGCGCGCCCGCGTGCGCGCAGCAGACGGTCGGTGAAGACATGGCCGCGCTGCGGGTCGGCGGCGAGCTGGATCTCGTCGACGGCGACGAAATCGACCGGCTCGCCGAGGGGCATCGACTCGACTGTGCAGATATAATAGGCGGGATTCTCGGGCAGGATCTTTTCCTCGCCGGTGAGCAGCGCCACCGCCCGCGCGCCCCGGATGGCAACCACCCGATCATAGATTTCACGGGCGAGAAGACGCAGCGGAAAGCCCATCATGCCGCTGGCATGGCCGAGCATCCGCTCGACCGCATAATGCGTCTTGCCGGTATTTGTCGGGCCGAGCACGGCGACGATGCGGCCCTGCCCGCGGCCAATGGGACGATTCATCCTGCGCTCGCCTCGCCGGAACCGGCCCCCGTCGATGCGCGGGCCGGCGACTGACCCGTCTTCTGCCACCGCGATCCGTGCCTGTCCACTTTCGGCACCGCGGCCCTTTTCTGGAAGAGGCTCTAGGGCAAAGCGGCAAAAGGGACTATTCTGTTCACCCGGAGAATATTGAAAGGGGGGAAGACGATCATGTTCCGTCACGCAGCCATCCTTGCAGCGCTGGGCCTTGCCACCACGACCGCCGCCCAGGCGCGACCGCTCGAGAGCGCCGACTGGCTCGATTGGGAACGCGCCGCCGATGTGCAGATCGCACCCGACGGGCATGCCATCGTCTATAGCCGCATGCATGTCGACAAGCTGAAGGACCGTTGGCAGAGTGAGCTGTGGATGATGGATGCCGATGGTGGACATCATCGCTATCTCGCCGACGGCCGCGGCGTGCGCTGGTCGCCCGACGGCGGGCGCATCGCCTATGTCGATCGGGCGGACGGCAGGACGAGGATCCTTGTCCGCTACATGGATGCGGAAGGCGCGACGAGCGCCATCGCGAGCGACATCGACAACCCGACACGGCTCGCCTTCTCGCCAGACGGCCGCTGGCTCGCCTTCCGCGCCCGCGTGCCGATGAAACCGGTCTGGAGCATCAAGCTGCCGCCACGGCCCAAGGGGGCGCAGTGGACCGAGGATGCGACCGTCATCGACCGCCTGCATTATCGCATGGACCGGGTGGGGCTGAAGGAATGGTACAACCATATCTTTCTCGTGCCCGCCGACGGCGGCACGCCGCGCCAGATCACCCATGGCGAATGGGACGTCGGTGCCCGCGCCGTGGGGGCGATCGATGCCGGCGGTCCCCTGCAGTGGACCCCCGACGGTCGTCATCTCCTCTTCGACGGACAGGTCACCGAAGACGGGACCGAGCCCGAACCCTTCGTCTCGCATCTCTATGCGGTGAGCGTCGCGGACGGCACCATCCGTCAGATCACGAAGACGCCGGGCTTCTGGTATCAGCCGACGCTCTCGCCCGACGGCAGGCTCGTCGCCTATACGGGCAACGAGGCGAGCGAGGTCAATTATCCGACGCCGCAACTGCGGGTCATCGGCTTTGATGGCAGTGGCGAGCGGGTGCTCGTTGCGGCGCTGCCGGCGAGCGCCCAGGATCTCCATTGGGATGCGCGCGGGCGCGGCCTCTACTATACGGTGAGCGAGCAGGGCTCGACCCACATCCATTATGTCGACCTCAAGGGCCGCGATCGCGCGGTAACCAGGGGCGTTCAGAGACTGAGCCTCGATTCCGTAAGCGGCAAAGGCATCGCCGCCGGCGTGCTCACCGCGCCGCAGGTGACGCGCAATGTCGCCCTCGTGCGCCTGCGCGACCGCCAGGTGACGCAGCTCAGCGACCTCAATGGCGACATCCTGGCCGATGTCGATCTCGGCAAGGTCGAGGAATTCTGGACCGGGTCGACGGAGGGGGCACGGATCCAGGGCTGGGTGGTGACGCCACCCGATTTCGATCCCGAAAAGCGCTATCCGATGATCCTCTCCATCCATGGCGGGCCGCACGCCATGTATGGCGTCAATTTCCAGTTCACCTTCCAGGTCTATGCGGCGCGCGGCTATGTGGTGGCCTATTCCAATCCGCGCGGTTCGACCGGCTATGGTCCGGAATTCGCCAATGCCATCGACAATCGCTATCCCGGCGAGCGCGATTTCAGCGATCTGATGGCGGCGACAGACGCCGTTCTCGCGCGCGGCTTCATCGATCCCGAGCGCCTGTTCGTCACCGGCTGCTCCGGCGGCGGCGTGCTGACGAGCTGGGTGGTCGGCCACACCGATCGCTTTGCCGCCGCGGCGGCGCTCTGTCCGGTCATCGACTGGATCAGCTTTGCCGGCACCGCCGACATTGTGGCCTGGGCCTACAAGCGCTTCCGGCCCGATTTCTGGACCGATCCCAAGCTCTGGCTCGACCATTCGCCGCTCATGCACGCGCCGAAGGTGAAGACACCGACGCTGCT
>JBHHTO010000064.1:0-11395 GCA_046753425.1 Rhodothalassiaceae bacterium
TCGTCTCAATCATGTCGCCATCGCGGTGCCCGACCTCGATGCGGCGCGGGTGATGTATCGCGACATCTTCGGGGCCAGGGTCTCGGAACCTCTGGATCTGCCGGAGCATGGCGTCACGACGGTCTTTGTCGATCTCGGCAATACCCGAATCGAGCTCCTGCATCCGCTTGGCGCCGACTCACCGATCGCCGGCTTTCTTGCTCGGCAGCCGGCCGGCGGGATCCACCATCTGTGCTACGAGGTCGCCGACATCCGCGCCGCGCGTGACCGCCTTCGGGCGGCCGGCATGCGCGTTCTCGGCGACGGCGAGCCGCGTCCCGGCGCCCACGGCAGGCCCGTGCTCTTCCTTCATCCCAAGGACGCCTTCGGGACGCTGATCGAGCTGGAGGAAGTGTGATGGGCTGGGTGACCGGTATTCTCGTCTATGCCGTCCTGTGGTGGCTCGTCTTCATGATGGCGCTGCCGGTGGGGGTCAGGGCGCAGAACGAGAGCGAGGACGGTGTCGTCCTCGGGACCCCGGAAAGCGCCCCGGTGAAGCCCCACATCTGGCGCAAGGCGGCGGCGACGACGCTCATCGCCGGGGCGCTCTGGGGCCTCCTCTACAAGCTCATCACCGGCGGATATCTGGCGCTGCTCGCCGACTGAAGACAAGGGACCGCCGCAAAAAAAGCAAGGCTCCTTCCGGAACCTTGCTTTCGAGCCGGGCTGTTTCCCCGGAAACGATACCGGCTTGATGGCCGGCATTGTTCGCAATTCGGTGCTTCCCCTCCCCGAACTTGGGCCGCGTCCGGCAATTCGTCTGGTGCCGTCAGCGTCGCGGCGAGAAAACGTTACGCGACAGGATGGGCGCTGTCACGGGGGAGACGATCAATTCTGGCGCAAGCCGTGCATCTTTTCGCCAAATGTTGCGTGAATGCAACAAATCGGCCGGCGGAGGGCTGCGCAAGCATGGAAAAGGTGATTGCTCTACCACCTTGGACTTTGGCACAAGGGGCCGGCCATACCCGCTTGAGTGAATAGGTTGCCCGCATGCGTCTGTCCCGATTCTTCCTGCCCGTGATGAAGGAGACGCCCGCCGAGGCGCAGATCGTCTCGCACCGGCTGATGCTGCGTGCCGGCATGATTCGCCAGGCGGCGGCCGGCATATACAGCTGGCTGCCGCTCGGCCTGCGCGTGCTGCGTCGGATCGAGACCATCGTGCGCGAGGAGCAGGACCGGAGCGGCGCCCAGGAAATCCTCATGCCCACCATCCAGCAGGCATCCTTGTGGCGCGAATCGGGCCGCTATGACGATTACGGACCGGAGATGCTGCGTATCACCGACCGCCACGAGCGGGAGATGCTCTATGGCCCGACGCACGAGGAGCAGGTCACCGATATCTTCCGCCAGACGGTGAAGAGCTATCGCGACCTGCCGAAGAACCTGTATCAGATCCAGTGGAAGTTTCGCGACGAGGTGCGGCCGCGTTTCGGCGTCATGCGCGGCCGCGAGTTCCTGATGAAGGACAATTACTCCTTCGATCTCGACGAGGCCGGCGCGCGGCACTCCTACAACAAGATGTTCGTCGCCTATCTCAGGACCTTCGCGCGCATGGGTCTGCGCGCGATCCCGATGCGGGCGGACACCGGGCCCATCGGCGGCGATCTCAGCCACGAATTCATCGTCCTCGCCCCCACCGGAGAGAGCGCCGTCTTCTATGACCGCGGCTTCGCGGAGATCGCGATCCCCGGCGAGGATGTCGATTACGAGTCTGACCTGCAGCCGATCGTCGATGAGTGGACGCGTCTCTATGCGGCGACCGACGAGATGCACGATCCGGCGCGAGCGCCGCAGGAGGGGCTGATTTCCGGCCGCGGCATCGAGGTCGGCCACATCTTCTTCTTCGGCACCAAATATTCAGCGCCCATGGGGGCGGTGGTGCAGGGGCCGGATGGCGAGCCCATCACCGTACAGATGGGCTCCTACGGCATCGGCGTGTCGCGACTCGTTGGTGCCATTATCGAGGCCTCGCATGACGAGGCGGGCATCATCTGGCCGGACAGCGTCGCACCCTTCGACGTCGGGCTCATCAATCTGCGCGGCGACGATGCCGCCTGCAGTGCCACCGCCGACGATCTCTATGCGCGGCTTCGCACCGCCGGGCGCGAGGTCCTTTATGACGACAGCGGCGAACGGCCGGGGTCCAAGTTCGCGACCATGGATCTCATCGGTCTGCCCTGGCAGCTCACGGTGGGGCCGCGCGGGCTCAAGGCCGGCGTCGTCGAGCTGAAGCGGCGCGCGACGGGCGAGCGCGCCGAGCTCACGCCCGCCGATGCGGTGGCGCGGATCGCCGGGGAGGGGCCATGAAACGCCCCTTCGGCGGCTTTGAATGGTCGGTGGCGCTGCGCTATCTCAAGGCACGCCGCGCCGACGGCTTCATCTCGGTCATCGCCGGCTTCTCGCTCCTCGGCATTCTTCTTGGTGTGGCGACGCTGATCGTTGTCATGTCGGTGATGAACGGCTTCCGCCAGGAGCTGGTCCAGAAACTTCTCGGCTTTAACGGTCATGCCATCGTCTCCGCCTATGGCGGCAGGCTCGAGAACTGGGAGCCGGTGGTCGAGGCCCTGCGGCGCGTCGACGGGGTGACGCGGGTGACGCCCTATATCCACGCCCAGGTGATGGCGATCCATGACGGCGCCGCGGCGGGTGCTTTCGTGCGCGGACTGCCGGACGACCAGCTTCTCGATGCGCGTGCAGGCACGATGCGGGTGGTGGACGGCGATCTCGCGGGCCTCGATTATGAGCGCACGATCATCATCGGCAGCCGCCTTGCGCGCGCGCTCGGGGTCGGTGCCGGAGACAGCATCACGCTGCTCGCCCCGACCTTCACCGCGACCCCGCTCGGATCGCTGCCGCGCGGTGTCTCCTTCCAGATTGCGGCGACGGTCGACGTCGGGGTCTATGATTTCGACGTTGCCTTCATCGGCATGCCGCTCAGCGAAGCGCAGGCTTTCTTCCGCTATGGCGGTGCGATCAGCAATATCGAGATCGACGTCACCGATCCGGAGGCGATCGAGCGCTATATGCCGACCCTCGATGCAGCGGTGCAGGATGTCGGGGTGGTGACGAGCTGGCGCCAGATCAACCGCAATCTCGTCTCGGCGCTCGATGTCGAGCGCAATGTCATGTTCCTCATCCTGACGCTGATCATCGTCGTTGCCGCCTTCAACATCATCTCGAGCCTGATCATGCTGGTGAAGGACAAGTCCCGCGATGTCGCCATCCTGCGCACGATGGGCGCGAGCCAGGGCTCGATCCTGCGTATCTTCGTCATCGCCGGGGCGAGCGTCGGGGTCATCGGCACCGCGCTTGGCGTCGTGCTCGGCATCGTCTTCTGTCTCAATATCGAAAGCATCAAGAACGCGCTTCAGGCATTGACCGGAACCGACCTGTGGAATCCCGAGATTCGCTTCCTGAGCGAGATTCCGGCGCTGCTCGACCCGGGCGAGGTGACGCTTACCGTCGTGCTTGCCCTGGGGCTCTCGCTGCTCGCGACACTGCCGCCGAGCCTGCGCGCGGCGCGCCTCGATCCGGTCGAGGTGCTGAGATACGAATGAGCCCGGTCCTCGCCATAAACGGGGTCCGCAAGACCTTTGTCCAGGGGCCGAAGCGGCTCGAGGTCCTGCACGGCGTCAGCCTCGCGGTGGAGCCGGGCGAGATCGTCGGGCTGATGGGCCAGTCCGGTGCCGGCAAGTCGACGCTGCTGCACATCGCCGGCTTGCTCGAGGAGGCCGATGCCGGCGAGATCTCGATCGCCGGGCGCCCGCTGAGCAAGGCGCCGGAGCGCGAGCGCACGCGGGTGCGGCGCGAGGCGATCGGTTTCGTCTATCAGTTTCACCATCTGCTGCCGGAGTTCACCGCGCTCGAGAATGTCGCCATGCCACGCCGCATTGCCGGGGCGTCACCGGCGGCGGCGAACATGCGGGCAGGTGAGCTGCTCGAGCGCCTGGGTCTTGCCGAGCGCCTCGATCACCGCCCTGCGGAGCTCTCCGGAGGCGAGCAGCAGCGGGTGGCGATCGCCCGCGCCCTGGCCAACCGGCCGGCGGTCCTGCTCGCCGACGAGCCGACCGGCAATCTCGACGAGGCCACTGCCGAACATGTGATGGACGAGCTGCTCACCGTCGTCCGTGAGCAGGCGGTCGCCGCGCTCATCGCCACCCACAATGCCGGGCTCACCCGGCGCATGGACCGGACACTCCAGCTGCGCGAGGGGCGAATCGTCAGTGACTGACAGCGCGCTTCGAGACGGCGCGTGCCGCGCCTCCTCAGCGCGAACGGAGGAACGGAGGAAAGAGCGCGGGTAAAGGAAAGAGCACGAACGGAATCTCAGAAGCCCGTTCGTCCTGAGCCTGTCGAAGGGCGAACCGGGCGAGGTCCGCTCGAGCGGGGCAGGCTCAGCGTGACGCGGGGGTCTCCGCACGCTTCACCGCGTCCCATAGCCGATCCATCTCCTCGAGATCGGATTCGCTGGGCATTTTCCCCTTTTCCGCAAGCGCTTCCTCGACCTTGCGGAAGCGACGCTCGAACTTTGCATTGGCCCGCCGCAATGCTTCCTCGGGGTCAAGATCGCGCACACGCGCGAGATTGACGGCGGCAAAGAGCAGATCGCCGAGTTCATCCTCGAGCCGCGCGCGGCAGGGGCTCTCGGTCATCTCGGCCTCGATCTCGTCGAGCTCCTCGCGGATTTTGGCGAGGACGTCGGCGCACCGTGCCCAGTCGAAGCCCACGCGGGCGGCGCGGCGCTGCAGCTTCATGGCGCGCGAAAGCGCCGGGATGCCGCGGGTCACACCGTCAAGCACGCTCGGACGCCGTCCTTGGGCCGCGGCAGCGGCCTCCCGCTCGGCGGCCTTGTGCTCCTCCCAGGCGCGTGTCTGTTCCGCGGCGTCCGCGATCGCGGCGTCGCCGAAGACATGGGGGTGGCGGCGAATCATCTTGTCGGTGACCTCGCGCGCCACATCGTCGAGATCGAACAGGCCCGCCTCGCGTGCCATTTCGGCATGAAAAATGACCTGGAAGAGAAGATCGCCGAGCTCGTTGCGAAGCCCCGCCATGTCGCCGCGGGCGATGGCATCGGCCACCTCATAGGCCTCCTCGATGGTATAGGGCGCGACGCTGGAGAAATCCTGCTCGACATCCCAGGGACAGCCAGACTCGCGGTCGCGCAGCCGGGTCATGAGCGCGCGCAGACGGTCGATCGGGGACAGATCCGGAGGCAGGGGGTCGGACATCGGGGGTTCCTCCTGGGCCCGGCCATTGCGGGACTTGTGTGGCGCCCCCGGATGTGCCAGCGATCGCGGGCGAGGGCAAGTCCCGCCCGTGTTATCCGCCTGCAGGAGGAGCGCAGATGTACGACCGGTTCACCGTCTATGGCGTCGAGGCCTCCTATTTCACGCGCAAGGTGCTGGCGCTTCTTGCCTACAAGGGGCTGCCAACGGACTTCCGGCGCAAGACGCTGATGGTGGCGCCGGAGGTCGAGGCCAGGGCGGGCACGCGGCTGATGCCCGTCGTCGTCACGCCGGAGGGCGAATGGCTGTGGGACTCGACGCCCATTGCATTCGCCATGGAGCGGCGCTTTCCCGAAAGCCCGGTGCTGCCGCCGACGCCCGTGCTGCATGTCACGGCCCGCATTCTCGAGGATTTCTTCGACGAATGGCCGACCCGGCAGGCGCTTCATTTCCGCTGGTATTATGCCCCGGACCGCGAACATGGCGGCGGTTCCGTGGCGCGTGACATTCTCGGCATCGCGCAGGATGCGCCGCTCGATGCCGAGGGCGAGGCGATGGTGGAAAAGGCGCGCGCGAGCGTCGAATCCTGGGCGACCCGGACGGCTGCCGCCGTCGGCGCCGACGCTGCGGCGCGAGAGGAAATGACGGGCGAGTTCGTGCGCCTTGTCGCGATTCTGGATCGCCATTTCGCGGACGTACCCTTTCTCCTCGGCGACCGCCCGACACTTCCCGATTTCGCGCTCGCGGGTGGCCTCGCGGCACATTTTCTTTATGACCCGACGCCGCGCGGCCTCATCGAGCGCCACGGGCCGAATCTCATCGCCTATCACGAGCGGCTGCAGGCAGCGCGCGCAGACAGCGTGCCGCCCTGGTCGGAGAATGACGGGTTTGCCGAAACGCTGGCTCCTCTCTTGCAGCATGTGGCACTCGGCTTTCACAATTTTCTCAAGGCCAATCATGCGGCGCTTTCGGCCGGGCACAAGGAACTCACGCTTGATCTTGGCTATGGAGCGCGCCGGCTCAGCACGCGCCGCTATACCGAGCGGACGCGGGCCGAGACCGCGGCCGCACTCGCTGGCCTCGATCCCGCCGCCCGCAGCAGGGCGGAGGCCGCCCTCGCTCCGCTGGGGGTGCTGGAGGCGCTGCGCCTGCCGGCGATCGTCTAGCTCGCCCTTTCCCCTCGAGAGTGCTATGCTCGCCGCCGGATCGATCGATGAGGAGGGAAAGACGATGTGGCGAGCAATCGGCGGCGCGCTGATGGTCCTGTTTCTGCTCGGCGGCTGCGGCGAGGGCGAGAACCAGAAAGCGGACATGGGCAAGGACACAGCGCGGAGCGTGCCGGCCTATTCGGCGGAGGCCTTCTTCAGGACGACCAGCTATCGCCTGCCCGGTGCGACGGGGCACAGCTTCTCGCCGGACGGCAGCAGGCTGCTTGTCACATCGGACGAAAGCGGCGTCTTCAACGCCTATGCCCTTGACCTTTCGAGCGGCGAAAAGGAGCCGCTTACCGACTCGCGCAGCGATGCCGTTTTCGGCCTCAGCTATTTTCCCGCCGACGGGCGGGTGCTGTTCACGCGCGACCAGGGCGGCAATGAGCTCAATCATGTCTTCGTGCGCGAGGAGGACGGCACGAGCCGCGACCTGACGCCTGGCGAGCGGCTCAAGGCCGGCTTTCTCGGCTGGACCGCCGCCGGCGATGCCTTCTTCGTCACCTCGAACGAGCGCGATCCGCGGGCTTTCGACGTCTATCGCTATGATGCCGGTGACTATTCCCGCGCGCTGGTGTTCGAGAATCCCGGTCTCAGCCCGGCCGCCGTCAGCCCCGACGGGCGCTGGCTCGCGCTCGGGCGTCCGCGGACGAGTGCCGATTCCGACATCCTGCTGGTCGATCTTTCCAGCGACGACAGGACGCCCGAGCTGATCACGCCGCACGAGGGCGATGTCAGCTACAGCGTCATGGGCTTTACGCCCGACAGCGGGACGCTGATCTACGGCACCAACGAGCATGGCGAATTCACCGAGGCCTGGGCCTATGATCTCACGCGGGGCGAGGTGGCGCCGCTGGTCGCGGCGGACTGGGACGTGCTGGATGTCCGTTTCTCGCCCGACGGCCGCTATCGGGTGAGCGCGGTCAATGAGGATGCACGGACGCGGGTCGAGATACGCGATACGGCGGGCGGCGCCGCGGTGGCCTTCAGCGGGCTGCCCGCGGGCGATCTCGGCTCGGTGCAATTCGATCGAGCGGGCCGCCAGGTCGCCTTCACGCTGGCGAGTGATGTCTCACCGCCCGACATTTTCGTTGCCCAACTCGAGAGCCGCGCCGCCCGGCGCCTGACGCGCGCCCTCAATCCGGAAATCGCACAGGAGGATCTGGTGACGGGCGAGGTCGTGCGCTTTTCGAGCTATGACGGCCTCGAGGTGCCTGGCATTCTCTACCGGCCACAGGCGGCGAGCGCGTCGAACCCGGTGCCGGCGCTGGTCTGGGTCCATGGCGGGCCCGGGGGGCAGAGCCGCCGCGGCTACAATCCAACCATCCAGCATCTCGTCAATCATGGCTATGCCGTCTATGCGATCAACAATCGCGGCTCGTCGGGCTATGGCAAGACCTTCTTCCACCTCGACGACAGGCGCCATGGTGAGGCCGATCTCGGCGACGTCGTGGCGGCGCGCGACTTTCTCGCCGGGCTGGATTGGATCGATGGACAGCGCATCGGCATTATCGGCGGCTCCTATGGCGGCTATATGGTCGCCGCCGCGCTCGCCTTTTCGCCTGACAGCTTCGATGTCGGCATCGATATCTTCGGTGTCACCAACTGGGTGCGGACGCTGAAATCGATCCCGCCCTGGTGGGGCAGCTTCCGGGCGTCGCTCTTCGACGAGCTCGGCGATCCGGCGACCGACGAGGAACGGCTCACGCGCATCTCGCCGCTGTTCCACGCCGGGAACATCAGGAAACCACTGCTTGTCGTGCAGGGCGCCAACGATCCGCGGGTGCTCAAGGTGGAGAGCGACGAGCTCGTCGAGAAGGTGCGGGCGAATGGCGTCCCGGTCGAATATGTGGTCTTTCCCGACGAAGGGCACGGTTTTCGGAAACGCGCGAATCGTATCGCCGCATCAGAGGCTTATGTCGCGTTCCTCGACAAGTATCTGAAGGGAGACGGCGCGACCGCCGGCGCGGCTGCGGCGGAATAGAGCTGCGGCTGTCCGGCCTGCGGTCGTTGCTCAGGGCAGGCGGGCGAGGAAGGCGTCGATCGCGGCCACCGCCTCCGGCTCGTCGAGCGCTGGTGCGTGGCCGCGGCCGGGCACGGTGACCGATTCGAGATCGGGGTGGCGCTGCTGCATCGCCACCAGCGTCTCGGCCGAGAGAATGTCCGAGTGCGCACCGCGGATGACGAGGATCGGGATTTCTGCGAGGAGGTCGAACATCGGCCACATGTCCGCCGGTGCTGCACCGGCTTGTGCCATGGCGTCGGCGATGCGCGGGTCGTAGGCAGGCACGATGCGGCCGTCCGCCTCCTCGCGATAGGTGCGCCGGGCGAAGCGGTCCCAGAAGGCATCATCGGCGTCCGGAAAGGCGATCTCGTTGATCGCGCGTACCGCGGCAGCCGCCTCGGCCCAGCTCGCGACCGGGCCGCCACGCCCGACATATCCCCTGATGCGGGCGAGCCCCCTGGGATCGATCTCGGGGCCGATGTCATTGAGCACGAGACCGGCAAGGCCGGCCGCATTCATGGCACCATAGATCATGCCGATGATGCCGCCCATCGAGGTACCGATGAGGATGACGCGCGGAATGCCGAGCGCGGCGAGCAGGGCGCTGACGTCCCCGACATAGGTGCCGGCATGATAGCGTCCCGGCTCGGGATCGGGATCCGACCGCCCGCGGCCGCGGACATCGAGTGCGAGCACGCGACGCCTGGCCGCGAGATGTGGCGCCAGATCCTCGAAATCGGCCGCGTTGCGCGTGAGCCCGTGCAGGCACAGGACGGGAACCCGTGAGCCGGCATCGGACGGCCCGGCATAATCCCGATAATAAAGCCGTGGCCCGTCCGCGGTCGGAAACCATCCGTCCTTGAAATCCATTATGAGAATGTCTCCCCAAATCGTTTGCGGAGTTCGCGTTTCAGGATTTTTCCATTGGGATTGCGCGGCAGATCGTCGACCAGTATCAGATGCCGGATGCGCTGTCGTTTGCCGAGGCGGGCGTTGGTCCACTCGCGGATCGCCGCCGCGTCCGCTGTTTCATTGGGGCGCCTGATGACGAGGGCCAGCGGCACTTCGCCCCATTGCGCATCGGGAACGCCGATTACCGCGCCGTCGGCGACCCCGGGATGGCCCAGCAGCACCGCTTCGAGATCGGCAGGATAGATATTCTGTCCGCCCGAGAGGATCATGTCCTTCTTGCGATCGACGATGGTGAGATAGCCGTCCGCGTCGACGCGGCCGATATCGCCCGTGCGCAGCCACAAGCAGCCGTCGGGATCGCGCCACTGGCAGGCGGCGGTGGCGTCGGGGCGGTTCCAATAGCCGGGCATGACATAGCGGGCGCGGCTGACGATCTCGCCGGCGACGCCGGGCGGGCAGGGGCGGTCGTCGTCATCGAGGATGAGGATGTCGCAACCCGGCGTCGGACGGCCGACCGATTCGATGTGCTCCGCCATCTCGTGCGGCGGCATGACCGTGAGAATGCCTTCCGTCAGACCATAGAGCTCGGAGAAGGCATCGGGCATGCAGGCGAGAAGATGGCGTTTGAGATCGACATGCATCGGCGAGCCGACGGTGATCGCCGAGCGAATGCTCGCGAGTGTCTCGCGGCTGGCACCGGCATCGGCGAGCCTTTGCCATTGTACCGGCACCATGGCGATGTGGCTGATGCGGTGGCGGACGATATCGGCCAGCGCGCGTGCGGCGTCGAAGCGGCGGTGGACGAACAGCGTGCCGCCGGCGAGCACCGTACCGAGAATGAGCGCCCACATGATGTTGGAGTAAAGCCCGATGGTGCACAGGGTCCGCGCCCCGACGCAGTAGCCATAGCCGAGCGCGATGTCATAGGCCCAGTCGAGCCGGCCCTGGAAGCTGTGCAGGATGCCCTTGGGAACACCGGTCGTGCCCGAGGAGTAGATGATGTTGCACGGCGTCTCGCCCGGCACATCGACCCAGGCCTCGCGGCTGTCCTGTGCGGCCAGCCAGTCGGCATAGTCCTTCCAGCCTGCTGCCGCTCCCCCGTCTCTGATCTTTGCCACAAGATCGGGCGGCAGGGCTGCCAGACGGTCGGTCTGGGAGGCGCTCGCGAAAACCGCGCGCACGCCCGCATCCGCGAGCATGGTGGCGATCGCCTCGTCGGTCACCGTGAGATTGATCGGTACCGTGCAGACGCCGGCCTTCATGGCACCGAACAGGACCTCGAGCATGGCACGGCCGTTTTCCATCACCACGCCGACCCGTTCCCCGGGCGCGATGTCGAGCGCGCGGAGACCGTTGGCGACGCGATTGGTGGCGGCATCGAGATCGCGCCACGAGACCGCTGCCTCGTCCGCGACGACGAGTGCCGGTGCCGCTCCGCGCCAGCGCCCGTGAAGGGCGAGAATCTGTCCCCATTGCGGCGTCTCGCGGGGAAAGCCGACGGCATCGTCAGTCGGGTGGGGGGCAGATAGGTCCATCGCGTCCCTAGAACCGCATGGTCAGTGTGCCGGTGACGGTCCGCGGCGGCCCGAAGAAGGCGGTGAGCACACCTTCGAGTCCGAGCTCGGGCCGAAGCGTTGCGTCATCCACGAAATCGAATCCCGAGACGATGTACTTCTTGTCCGTCAGGTTCCGACCGTGGATGCCAATCTGCCAGCGATCGTCGTCCGATGTCCAGACCAGGCTGAGATTGAACAGCACATAGGCCGGCTGGTCGAGATTGCGGCTCGAGACCTCGAACTGGTTGGTGTCGCCGCGATAGGAGGCCTGCGGGATCAGCGACCATTGGCCGGGCGTGCCGAAGAGGGCGAGCGGGGCGCTGTAGGTAAGACTCGTATTGGCCGTCCATTCCGGCGCGTTCTGGAAGCGCGCGAGATCCGCAATGTCCTGACCGAACGCATCGATGAATTCGAGGAACCGGGTATCGAGAAATCCGACCGCCCATTCGG
>JBHHTO010000065.1:0-11329 GCA_046753425.1 Rhodothalassiaceae bacterium
TTGATCAGGTTCGTACCGTTGAAATCCGCACTGGCAACGGTCGAATCGATCTGCGCCCGGATCTGCTGGAACTCGTCCTGCAACGCCGTACGGCTCGCCGCATCGAGACCCGGATCGGACGCCGCCACCGCCTTCTCACGCAGCGAGACGAGCAGATCCGAAATCGTCTCCGCGGCATTGAGCGCCACGTCGACGACCGAGATCGAGCGGTCGAGAACCTGTTGCACGGCGTTGAGACCACCCACATCGGCGCGCAGATTCTGCGCGATCGCGAAGATCGCGGCACCGTCGGCAGCACCGGCCACCTTGAAGCCGGTGTTGATGCGGTTCTGCGTCACCGAGAGCGACTGGTTTGTCGAGTTCAACGCTTTCAAGGCCGTCAAAGCCCCTGGGTTCGTGTTTACCGAAAAAGCTAAGGCCATCGTTCGTCTCCTTTCTAGAGATGCTGAGGGCGTTCTTGCCCTCCAGAGCACATGCTCGACGGGACCGAAGCAGGAGACGTGCCAGCCGGCTTATCCACATGACATCGTGGTAGAAATTGCCGCAAGCGGGGCTTCACTTGCGGCCTCACACCGGTTCTTGCCGGGCAAGGCTTGCCGGGTTCCGCGGCGCTGCGGCGCGCCTCAGCCGGCGCAGCAGGAGAGCCTGGCGATGTCCTTCTCGAAGGCCTGTGCCGCGAGCTTCAGGCCCTCGACGGTGGTGAGATAGGGAAGGATCATCTCCGCAAGCTGGCGCGTCGTAAGACCGGCGCGAATGGCGAGCGCCGCTGTCCCGATGCTGTCGCTACCCTCGGGGGCGAGAATCTGGGCCCCGACCAGGCGATCCGTCTGCCGGTCGGCGACCAGCTTGATCATCCCCCGCGTGTCGCGCGCAGCGAGCGCCCGCGGCACCGCATCGAGCGGCAGGACCGAGACCTTCGGCTCAATCCCTGCGGCGCGCGCCTGCGCCTCGCCGAGACCGACACCGGCGAGTTGCGGGTCGGTGAAAACCACCCAGGGCATGGCGTGGTTGTCATATGCGTGGCGGTCGCCCTCGAGCGCGTTCCGGGCCGCGATCTTGCCTCCATATGCGGCCATATAGACGAAGGGGTCGCGCCCGGTGACATCGCCCGCGGCATAGATGCCGGCGCGGCTCGTGCGCATATGGGAATCGACGACAATGGCACCGTCGGGCGCGGTCTCGATACCCGCGGCCGCACAGCCGAGACCCTGCGTGTTCGGCCGCCGCCCGGTGGCGAAAAGCACCTGTTCGGCGGCAAGCGTGGTTTCCTCGCCGTCGCGTTCGACCACCAGTTCGATGCCGCCATCGCCCGCGGCGATGCCGCGATAAGAGAGGCCGGTCTCGATGCCGAGCCCCTCCGCGCAAAGATAGCCGGTGAGCGCCTGTGCCACTTCGGCTTCCGCATCGGGCAGAAGCCGGCGGCGCGTCACCAGCGTCACTGCGACACCCACGCGGGCGAACATCTGCGCCAGCTCGCAGCCGATATAGCCGCCGCCGATGACGAGCAGCGAGCGCGGCAGCCGCGGGAGGGACAGCGCCGTCGTGCTGGTCAGATACGGCACCGCCGCGGCCCCCGGAATGTCCGGCAAGGCGGGCGACGCGCCCGTCGCGATGACGATCCGGTCGGCGTGAAAAGGCGCGCCGTCGACGAGGAGACCGGTGGCGGTGAACCGCGCGCGGCCCTCGATATAGACGATGTCCGGATAGGCCGGCAGAAGGTCGATATATTTCTTCCTTCGCAGATCGGCGACGAGGGAGTCCTTGCCCATGATCGCGGCCTGCCAGTCCTCGACATGCGCCTCGCCGACGACACCGGGGAAACGCGATGCCGTGGCTGCGCCGTGAACTGCCTCGGCCATGCGGATCATCGTCTTCGAGGGCACGCAGCCGACATTGACGCAGGTGCCGCCGATGGTGCCGGAGCCGATGAGCGCCACCCGCGCGCCCGTCTCCGCGGCGGTGATGGCGGCGGAAAAGCCCGCCGACCCGGCGCCGATGACGGCGAGGTCATAATGCCCGTCGCGGGTCGCCTCGCAGCAATCAGCCATCCTTCAGTCCTCCTGCGTGCATATGGGGTCGGGACACGGTCGCTCGCGGTACCAGCGCCACAGGGCATAGGCGGTGATCAGGAGAAAGAGCCCGAGCGCCGGCAGAAGCACATAATCGAGCCAGCCGAGCAGGGCCGAGAGCCCGACGGCGCCGAGCAGGATCACGAGCACGGGCGTGAAGCAGCAAAGCGCGGTGACGATCGTGCCGACGATGCCGACGCCGAGAAGCCTACCGGTCTTCATCACTCGGCTACTCCCCGGCCGGGCGCGCCGGATAGCCGGCATTGGTTGAGGCCGCGGCGATCGTGGCGATGTCGGTCTTCTCCGGATCGAACACGACGGTTGCGGTCCCGGCCGCGAAATCGACCTCCGCCGAGATCACCCCGTCGACCCCCTTGATCGCGTGGCGCACGGTGATCGGGCAGGTCGGACAGGTCATGTTGTCGATCGCGAGCACCACCGTCTTTTCCGCCGCGGTGACACTGGCGCCGCTGTCTGCATGCGCCGGAGCGCGCACGCCTCCGGCGACAAATGCGAAGGCGAGAAGCAGGAAGCGCAGGATCGTCAATGTCTTTCGCATGGCATGTCTCCATAGTCGTGTCAGTAAGTCGTGTCAGTAGAAGAGCGGTGCCCAATAGGATGCCGTCGCCGAGAGAAGAAGCAGCGTCGCCGCCAGCCACAGCGCAGCCCTGACGAGCCGTCCCGGCAGCGGACGGGCGCAAGCTGTTCCCTCGGCGCAAGACGGTTCGCGGCGGCCGTAGACGCGCCAGAAGCCGAACAGGACGAAGGCCGTGCCGAATCCCAGGAAATACGGCTTGAAAGGCTCGAGAGCGGTCAGGTTGCCGATCCACGCACCACTGATGCCAAGGAAGGCAAAGGCGAGCGGCAGGATGCAGCAGGCGGACGCGCCAAGCGCGGCAAGTACGCCGCCCACCGCGGCGGCGACGCGCGCGACTGGCCCCCGTTCCTTGATGGTTGCCGCCTCAGCGCTGGACATATTTCCCCCAGATCCACTCGGGCACGAAGGTGAGCGCAACCGCGGCAAAGGTGGTCCAGACGACGATGATGAAAGCGTCGCGACCGAGCGAGACGATCTCTAAGCCGACCAGCGCCACCGCGACGGCCCCGAGGAGCAGCACCGGTCCCGAATAGATGCAGTGCTGGCGACCGCAGTGCCGCGCGTTGAGCACACAGCCGGTCCCCATCCAGGCGAAGGCGGCCATCCAGACGAGCGTTACCGCCCACATCGGCATGGCGATGAAATTGGTCGCAAAGGCCGCGAGCATCGGAATGCCCCAGCCGATGAGAAAGCTCGCTGGCCGGCCGGCCCAGTCCGCCTTGTGCTGCGCCTGTTCGCCTTTCGCCGGGTCACCTTTTTCCTCTTTCATTTGTCCTTCTCCTCCTGTCGCCGGCGACGGCTGTTGCCGATCGCTCCTCCTTGCTACACTCTGTAGCGACTACAGACTCAAGAGGAAAAAATCGCAGTAGGAGAGAGGCGGTGCGGATCGGGGAAATGTCGCGACGGACCGGCGTGAAGATCGAGACCATCCGCTATTACGAGCGGATCGGGCTTCTGGCGCCGCCGCCGCGCACGCCGGGCGGTTATCGCGATTATGACGATGCGGCGCGCAAGCGCCTGTGCTTCATCCGCCGCGCGCGCGAACTCGGCTTTACGCTCGATGAGGTGCGCATGCTGCTGTCGCTTGCCGATGGCGAGGCGGGTCCGTGCGCCGTGGTCGAGGCCATGACACGGCGCCATCTCGCCGATGTCCGCGCGCGAATTGCCGATCTTCGTCGCCTTGAGTCCACGCTCGATGAACTCGCCCGGCGCTGCGCCACCGAGAGCGACCCGCGCTGTCCGGTGATCGAGGCCCTGCTCGACGATCCGGCCTCGCTCGATGCCGGGGCATGAGCGCGAAGAAGCGAGATCGCGCCGGTCGCCGCACGGGCGCGCCGTGCGCGGTGTCGTGCCTTGCGTCGTGGCGCCATTGCCCGCAAGCTGAGCGCCCCGCGGCGGCGCGGAGGGGAGGAATCGCATGGCCCAGGATGTCGACCTTTTCGTCATCGGCGGCGGCGTCAACGGCACCGCCATCGCGCGCGACGCGGCCGGGCGCGGGCTCTCGGTCATGCTGTGCGAGAAGGGCGATCTCGCCGCGGCAACGTCGTCGGCGAGCACCAAGCTCATCCATGGCGGGCTGCGCTATCTCGAATATGGCGAGTTCCGACTCGTGCGCGAGGCGCTGATCGAACGCGAGGTGCTGCTGCGCGCGGCGCCCCACATCATCCGCCCGCTGCGCCTCGTCCTGCCGCGCGGGCGCGGGGCGCGGCCGGCGTGGATGATCCGCCTCGGGCTTTTTCTCTATGATCATCTGGGAGGCCGCAAGCTGCTGCCGGCGAGCCGGGCGGTCCGCCTTGACCGTGACCCGCGCGGCGCGGCGCTTGCCGACGGAATCCGGCGCGGCTTCGTCTTTTCCGACTGCCGGGTCGACGACGCGCGTCTGGTCGTCCTCTACGCCGTCGATGCCGCCGAGCGCGGCGCCGTCATCCGTACGCGCACCACGGTCGAGGGGGCGGTACGGCGGGGCAGGAGCTGGCGCATCTCGATCCGCGACGCGGCCGGCCGGCAGGAGACCGTGACCGCCCGCGCACTGGTCAATGCGACCGGCCCCTGGGTGAGCCGCGTGCGCGACCATATCGAGGGCGTCGGACCGCGACAGGCGGCGCTGCGGCTGGTCAAGGGCAGCCATATCGTGACGCGCCGCCTCTATGAGGGCGATCACGCCTATATCTTGCAGAACACCGACCGCCGCGTCGTCTTCGCCATTCCCTATGAAGGGGCCTTCACGCTGATCGGCACGACCGACATTCCCTGCGACGAACCGCCCGAGCATCCCAGCGTCTCCGCGGGCGAGATCGATTATCTGTGCCGGGCGGTGAACCGGTGGCTGCGGCGTGCCATCGGACCTCAGGATATCGTCTGGTCCTATGCCGGCGTGCGCCCCCTCTACGACGACCAGGCGGCCGATGCCTCCGCCGTCACCCGCGACTATGTCCTTAGGATCGATGCGACCGGTGGCGCGGCACCGCTGCTCTCGGTCTTCGGCGGCAAGATCACCACCTCGCGGCGGCTGGCCGAGCACGGCCTCGACCTCCTGCTCCGGGCATGCGGCATGACGGCGCCGGCCTGGACCGCGACCGCAACACTGCCCGGCGGCGACATTGCCGGTGCCGATCTCGACGCCCTCATCGCCGTCCTCAGGCCGCAATATCCGTGGCTCGAAGGCCGGGTCCTGCGGCGCCTCGCCCACGCCTATGGTACGCGGGTCCGGCACATTCTCGGCCAGGCCCGGCGCCGGCGCGATCTCGGCGAGGATTTCGGCTGCGGGCTGAGCGAGGCCGAGCTCGACTATCTCGTCTCCACCGAATGGGCGCGCACCGCCGAGGATGTCCTTTGGCGGCGCTCAAAGCTCGGTCTCCATCTCACGCCTGCCGAGGTGGGCCGCGTCGACAAATGGATGCAGCAATGCCTCAAGCAGCGCGCGGAGGCCGCAGAAGCATCGGACCGTAGATGACGACGAACATGGCCCACGCGCCGCCCCACAGAAGTCCCGCGACGGCCAGAAGGGAGGCGAAGGCGTCGGGCCACAGCGGCGCGAGAACGCGCACGAGCGCCCCCAGATGGACGCAGGCATAGATGAGGACCGTCCCCGGTCCGGCATGCAGGGGACGGCCGCTGTGGCCGAGCGTTGCCCGCGTCATCACCGCCAGCGTCATGGCACCGATGCCCCCCGCGGTCAGCGCATGAAGCGCCGCGGATGGCGGCAGCAGCGGCAGCAGGATCGAGAGCCCCATGAGAAGCAGCCCTACCGGCAGCCAGGCATAGGCGAGATGGAGCGCGGCCAGCAGTGGCTCGGCGAAGGTGCACCAGCCGGCCCAGCGTGCGAGACGAAGCGTGTGCAGCACCCCGGCGCCGATCAGCAGCCAGGCGCTTGCCATCGCCGCAGGCTCCAGCGCCCAGGCGACGAGTGCCAGCGCCGAAACGACGAGGACGAGCCGGTCGAAGATGCCGAACATGGCCGGCATCGGCGCACCCATCGCGCGCGCGGTCAGCCAGTTGCGGGTGAAGGCGGGGATGATCCGCCCGCCGATGAGGCTGATCAGGATCAGGACCAGCGCGAGCCCGAGCCGGTAGGACATGTCGGCAAGAGAGATGAGACCCACAAGACGCGCATGGTCGCCGAGAGCGGCGAACGCAAACAGCGCGACCAGTATCGCCACCGGCAGATTGCGATTGCGGCTGGCGCGGATTTCGCGACCCGCCCACAGCGCCAATGCCAGGGGAAAAGCGGCGTCGAGGGCGGCGGCGATCGCAAGGCCAGGTGCCCCGGGCACGAACTGCGTCAGACGGGCCAGAAGCCACAGGACCGCCAGCGCCGCGAGCGGGGCGCCCGAGAGCGCTCGCCGCCCCGTCCAGTTGGGGACCGCGGTCAGCAGGAAGCCGGCAATGATCGCGCCAACGAGCCCGAACAGCATCTCATGGCGGTGCCAGTCGAGCGGCTGCCAGGGCGGCGGAATCGCCACCATGCCGCGGAGAGCGCCGAGCCACAGCGCAAGCGCGAGCACGGCAAAGACCGCGGCGCCAAGAAAGAACGGCCGCAAGCCCATGGCGAAAAAGGCGATGCGCCATGGTCCCTGCCCCTCCTCCCGCTCATCGTGCATGACGTGCCGCCTCCATCCGCAAGCCGCGATCCGGTACTGCCGATAGCGGGCCGACAATAAGGGGCAAAGCGGCGCTTGCCTATGCGCGGGCCGAAGCGCGCGGCGGGACCGATCGCCGCAGGCATCATGGACGGGCACCACCCTCCCCAAAACGCGAGTTGCCTTTAAGGTTTCTCAACTAATACAGTTGTATTATACAAGTGATTGAGTCCAGGGTCGGTACACAAGTGACAAAAGCGGCCGAACTGACGCACGATACCGTCGACGGGGCGCGCGAGCGGCTCATCGCCGCGGGGCTCGCGGTGTTCGGCGAATACGGCTTTCACGCCGCGACGACCCGGCGCATCGCCGAGCGGGCGGGCGTCAATCTTGCCGCCATCCCCTATTATTTCGGCACCAAGGAGAATCTCTATCTCGCCGTCGCCGAGCATATCGCGCGAAAGGCGCGGCGCCATATGGAGCCGGCGCTCGCGGCTGTCGAGCGCGTCCTCCGGGTACCGGACCCGGGCACCGAGGCGCTGACCGCTGCCCTGCTGTCGCTTCTCGACCGCTTCGCACAGTTCCTTCTCTCGCCGCGAGCGAGCCCGGAGATGGGGCGTTTCGTCCTCATGGAGCAGCTCGCTCCGACGGCGGCCTTCGACATCCTGTTCGAAAACGCAATGCGGCATCTCCAGCGCGCGGTGGCGGCCGTGCTCGGAAAATTGCTCGGGCGCTCCGCCGAGAGCACGGAGATCCGCCTCAGGGCCAACATGTTCCTCGGCCAGGTGGTCATCTTCCGTGCCGCCGGCGGACTGATGCTGCGCTCGCTCGGCCACAGCAGCTATGAGAAATCGGACCGTCGCCTCATCCGCTCGCTCATCGCCGACCACAGCCGACGCCTTCTCGCCAGCCTGACACGGGAGATGTCATGAAACGACGCCTGATGCTGATCGTGCCCATCCTGGTCGCCGGCGCTGGCGCCACCTGGTGGATTCTCAATCATGAGGAATCAGGCGGCGAAGCCCTCGTCCTTTACGGCAATGTCGATGTCCGCGAGGCGGAGCTCGGCTTTCGTGTTGGCGGACGGCTCGCCGAAATCCTCGTCGAGGAAGGCGATCACGTGACCCCGGGGCAGCTTCTCGCCCGCCTCGACCCCGAGCCCTTCGAGGAATCGCTGGCGCATCGCGAGGCCCTGCTGGCCAAGGCGAAGGCCAATCTCACGCGCCTCGAGGCCGGGTTCCGGCCCGAGAAGATCCGCCAGGCCGAGGCCGTGGTCGCCGAACGCGAGGCGCTGCTCGAGAATGCCGAGGTCGCGTTCCGGCGTCAGCAGGAGCTGGTGAAGAACGACAACACGACACGCGCCGCCTATGATGCGGCACTGGCGCGCCTGCGCACGGCAAGAGCGGAGCTCAAGACCGCGCAAGCGGCACGCGATCTGGCGCGCGCCGGTTTTCGCCAGGAGGATGTTGCCGCCGGCCGCGCCGCCGTCGCAGCGGCGGCGGCGGAGGTCGAGATCGCCCGCACCGCGCTCGCCGACACCGGGCTCCACGCGCCCCGTTCCGGGATCATCCTCGCCCGCGTGCGCGAGCCGGGCACGGTTCTCGCGCCGGGCGAAACCGTGCTCACGCTGTCGATCGACGATCCGGTATGGGTACGCGCCTTCGTGCCCGAGCCCGGGCTCGGACTCGTTCACCCGGGGATGGCGGCCGAGGTCCGCACCGACAGTCGCCCGGACAAGGTCTATCGCGGCCATGTCGGTTTCATCTCGCCGAGCGCGGAATTTACCCCCAAGACGGTGGAGACGCCCGAGCTCCGTACGGCGCTCGTCTATCGCCTGCGCGTCATCGTCGACAATCCCGACCAGGGCCTGCGCCAGGGCATGCCGGTCACGGTCCGCCTCCTCGATGGCCCGGATGCGGCAAGCGGCGCGCGCTGATGGAAGCGGCGATCCTTGTCGAGGACCTGGAGAAGCGCTTTCCCAAGAGCGCCGCACCGGCGCTCGCGGATCTCGCGGCGCGCATCCCGGCGGGCCGCATCACCGGGCTCGTCGGCCCCGATGGCGCCGGCAAGACGACGCTCATGCGCCTCATCGCCGGGCTGCTGCATCCGGGCCGCGGCCGCATCCGGGTGCTCGGGCACGACACCGTCGCCGAGCCCGAGGCGGTGCACAGGCTGATCGGCTACATGCCGCAGCGCTTCGGCCTCTATGAGGAGCTGTCGGTGCTCGAGAATCTCCGCCTTTATGCCGAACTCCGGGGGCTCGATCGTGGCGGCCGCGAGGCGACCTTCGAGCGCCTCCTTGCCTTTACCGGCCTTGCCCCCTTCACCTCCCGCCGCGCCGGTGCCCTGTCGGGAGGCATGAAGCAGAAGCTCGGGCTTGCCTGTGCGCTCCTCGAGACACCGGACGTCCTCCTGCTCGACGAACCGTCGGTCGGGGTCGATCCCCTGTCGCGCCGCGAATTGTGGTCGATGGTCGAGGAGCTCAGCACCGCCGGCACGACCATTCTCTGGTCGACCGCCTATCTCGACGAGGCCGAGCGCTGCGAAGAGGTGCTGCTGCTCAACGAAGGCCGTCTGCTCTTCGCGGGCCCGCCGGGCGCGTTGAAGGACACGATGCGCGGGCGCACGATCCTGGTCCGTGATCCGCGTGCCGACCGGCGCGCCTTGCTGCGGCGCGCCCTGGATCTCCCCGGCGTCATCGACGGTGTCGTACAGGGAGGTGCCATCAGGCTGATTCTCGGAAAGGCCGTGCCACCGCCCGAACCACATCTGCTGGCAGCCAGTGCATCGGCGGAGATCCGGCCCGTCGCGCCACGCTTCGAGGACGCCTTCATCGACCGGCTCGGTGGTGGCCCCGGCGGACACTCTCCCCTTGCCGCGGCGATGCCGGCGATCACGCATGGCAGCGAGACAGTGGTCACCGTCGAGGGCCTGACCAAGCGCTTCGGATCGTTCACCGCCGCCGACGGCGTCAGCTTCTCGATCCGGCGTGGCGAGATCTTCGGCCTGCTCGGCCCCAATGGTGCCGGCAAGTCGACGCTTTTTCGCATGATGTGCGGCCTGCTCACGCCAACCGCCGGCCGGGCCCGCGTCGCCGGGCTCGATCTCGCCACCGCCGGCGGCAGGGCGCGCGCACGCATCGGCTATATGGCGCAGAAATTCTCGCTTTATGGCAGTCTCAGCGTGCGCCAGAATCTCGAGTTCTTCTCGGGCGCCTACAATCTGCGCGGGCGCCATCGCCGGCGCACGATTCGCGCCATGATCGACATCTTTCATCTGGCACCGCATCTCGACATGGAAGCCGGGCTCCTGCCGCTCGGGTTCAAGCAGCGGCTGGCGCTCGCCTGTGCCGTCATGCATCAGCCCGACGTGCTTTTTCTCGACGAGCCGACCTCCGGCGTCGACCCCCTGACGCGGCGCGAATTCTGGACCCATATCAACGGCCTCGTCGAAAAGGGGGTGACCGTCGTCGTGACCACCCATTTCATGGACGAGGCCGAATACTGCGACCGGCTCGCCCTCATCTACCGCGGCCGGCTCATCGCCGAGGGCACGCCCGATGCGCTGAAGCTGGAAGCACGCAGCGAGGACTGTCCCGACCCGACGCTGGAGGACGCCTTCATCGCCCTCATTCGCGCCGAGGACACGAACGGCGAAAGGGCGGTGGCATGACGGCAGTACTGAACAGGGAGCGGCGCCTCGTCGCGCTGATCGTCAAGGAAAGCCTGCAGGTGGTGCGCGATCCGTCGAGCATCCTCGTCGCCTTCCTGCTGCCGCTCATGCTCATCTTTCTCTTCGGTTACGGCCTCTCGCTCGACAATGACCGGATCGAGATCGGGCTCGTCGTCGAGGACATGACGCCGGAGACCCTCGGCCTCGCGCAAAGCTTCTTCGCCACCCGCTTTCTCGATGTCCGGGCCTTCGCCCGCGACCGCCGGGCACTCGAGGACGATCTGGTCGCGGGCCGCATCCGGGGGCTCGTCGTCATCCCGGCCACCTTTGCCGAGCGCTTCATGAACGGCCGGGAGGCCCGCGTCGAGGTCGTCGCCGACGGGTCGGATCCCAACACCGCCTCATTCATCCAGAATTATGCGCGCGGTGTCGTCCGCGCCTGGCTCAGCGACCGCGATGCCGCGCGCGGCGGACATGGCGCGCTGCCGGTCAGCGCCGAGCCGCGGGTCTGGTTCAATGCCGCGCTCAAAAGCCGCAACATGCTGCTACCCGGCTCGATTGCGGTCATCATGACGCTTGTGGGCACCCTTCTCACCGCCCTCGTCGTCGCGCGCGAATGGGAGCGCGGCACCATGGAAGCCCTGATGGCGACGCCGGTCAGCATGGGCGAGCTCCTGCTCGGCAAGCTGGTGCCCTATTTCTTCCTCGGTCTCGGCGCCATGGGAATGTGCGTGGTCCTCGCGCTCACCGTCTTCGACGTCACCTTTCGCGGCTCGCTCGCCGCCCTGCTGCTCGTCAGTTCGGTCTTTCTCTTCCCGGCGCTCGGCCAGGGGCTGCTCATCTCGGCGGTGGCAAAGAACCAGTTCATCGCCTCGCATCTGGCGCTGCTCAGCGGCTTCCTGCCGTCCTTC
>JBHHTO010000066.1:0-11263 GCA_046753425.1 Rhodothalassiaceae bacterium
CGGCGATCCGGAGGGCGGCCTTCGCGGTCCGCTTGCCGGTGCGGGTCTGCAGCATCCACAGCTTGCCCTCCTGCACCGTGAACTCAATATCCTGCATGTCGCGATAGTGGCGCTCGAGCGTCGCGAAGACGTCACGCAACTGGGCGAACAGGTCGGGCATGACCTCTTCCATCGAAGGCTTCTCGTCGCCCGCCGCGAGCCGCGCGGCCCGCGTCAGATGCTGTGGCGTGCGGATGCCGGCGACCACGTCCTCGCCCTGGGCATTGACGAGAAACTCGCCATAGATCGCCTTCTCGCCGGTCGAGGGGTTGCGGGTGAAGGCGACACCGGTGGCCGAGCTGTCGCCACGATTGCCGAACACCATCGCCTGGACATTGACCGCCGTGCCCCAGTCCTCGGGAATGTTGTGCAGGCGGCGATAGACCTTTGCGCGATCGATGTTCCATGAGCCGAAGACGGCGCCGATCGCGCCCCAGAGCTGTTCCTTCGGATCCTGCGGGAAGGGGCGGCCGAGCGCCGATTCGACCTCCTCCTTGAAGATGGAGACCAGCTCCTTCCAGTCCTCCGCCCCAAGGTCAGTGTCCTGCACGAAGCCGCGATCGAGCTTGAGCGCCTCGATCGCCTCCTCGAAAAGATGATGCTCGACGCCGAGCACGACGTCGGAGTACATCTGGATGAAACGGCGATAACTGTCATAGGCGAAGCGTTCGTCGCCGCTGCGGGCGGCGAGACCCGCGACCGTCTGGTCATTGAGACCGAGATTGAGGACGGTGTCCATCATGCCGGGCATGGAGACGCGCGCCCCCGAACGGACGGAGACAAGCAGGGGATTGCTGGCGTCCCCGAAACGCGCCCCGACCGTCTCCTCGACCGCAGCGAGCGCGTCCTCAACCTGAGCCGCGAGGTCCTCGGGATATCGCCGCTCATGCGCATAATACCAGGTGCAGACCTCGGTCGTGATGGTGAAGCCGGGCGGCACCGGCAGGCCGATCGAGGCCATCTCGGCGAGATTGGCCCCCTTGCCGCCGAGCAGCGGCTTCATGTCCGCCCGTCCCTCCGCGTTGCCGCCACCGAATCTGTAGACCCACTTGCTCATCGTCCGTCCCCGTTGCGATGGTTACCGCTTTCCATTCCGTTCATGCTTCGCCCTTCGACGCGCTCAGGGGGCTCAGGACGAACGGGCATTTCAGATTCCGTTCGCCCTTCGACAGGCTCAGGACGAACGGTTCCCTTTCCGCCGTTCACACGCCTTCCTCCGTTCGCCCTGAGGAGGGCCGAGGGCCTGTCTCGAAGGGTGAACGTATCCCGTGTCATGCTCCTTATCCCTCAATCTTCGAAAAGTCCGCGACGGTGTTCATCGCAGCCCTGATTTCGGCGAGCAGCGCCAGGCGGTTGCGGCGCAGGCTCGCATCCTCTGCGTTCACCGTCACCTTGTCGAAAAAGGCATCGATCGGCGCCCGGAGGGCCGCAAGTGCGTGCATCGCTGCTGCAAAATCCTCGCGTCCGAGCGCCGCACCGGCCGCTTTGCGGGCCTCGTTCAGGGCGGCATGGAGGCGCTCTTCCTCGGGCGCGACGAGCGCTCCCGGATCGACGGCCACTTCCCCGTAACGCACCTTGTCGCGCTTTTCCTCGATGCGCACGATATTGGCGGCGCGCTTGTAGCCGGCGAGCAGATGCGCCCCGTCCTCGGTGGCGATGAAGTCGGCGAGCGCGTGGACGCGCTTGAGGAGCCGTACAAGATCGTCCTCGCCGCCGAGCGAGAAGACGGCATCGATGAGATCATGCCGCACGCCCTTCGCGCGCTGCTGTACCTTCAGGCGTTCGGCGAAAAAGGCAAGGAGGTCTTCCGTCACCGTTCGCCCTTCGACATGCTCGGGACGAACGGTGAGTCCGTCGGCTCGCTCCTCTTCCCCGTTCGCCCTGAGGAGGCCCCCCGCGGGCCGTCTCGAAGGGTGAAGGGGGCGCGTGGCCTCCCGTTGTTTGCCTTGCGAGGGGAACAGCATCGCGAAGTATGCAGAAAGCTGATACGCGAAGAGTGCCTTCAAAGGAATCCTGAGCCCGTTCTCCACAATGAGGCGGATGACACCGAGGGCGGCGCGGCGTAGCGCGAAGGGGTCCTTCGAGCCGGTGGGCGTCTCGCCGATGGCGAAGAAGCCGACCAGCGTGTCAAGCTTCTCGGCCAGCGCCACGGCGACCGGGACCGGCTCGCTGGGGCAGCGGTCGTCGGGCCCCTTGGGCGCATAGTGCTCCTCGATCGCGCGCGCTACCGCTTCCGGCTCGCCCTGCGCCGCGGCGAGCCGTGCACCGATCACCCCCTGCAGCTCGGGAAACTCGCCCACCGTGCCGGTGACGAGATCGGCCTTCGCGAGCCGTGCCGCGCGTTGTATGCAGGCGAGGTAAGTCGTTTCCGCGGCCGCGCTCTCCTTGCCCTTCGAGACGCCCCTTCGGGGCTCTTCAGGGCGATCGGCATGCCATTTCGCGTTGAATTCCGTTCGTTCTGAGCCTGTCGAAGGGCGAACGGCCATCCCAGGCGACCCGTTCGTACTGAGCTCGTCGAAGCGAGAACGGTCCGCCTCGCGTGGCCGGACATAACGCTCCGCGATATGCACCGCGAGCGCCTCGGTGCGTGCGACGCGCTCGGCCATGCTGCCCAATTTCTCGTGAAAGACGACGCCTTCGAGCGCCGGCAGCCGCTCCTCGAGCGGCACTTTCAGATCCTGCTCCCAGAAGAAGCGGGCATCGGCGAGCCGTGCGCCGAGCACCCGTTCGTTGCCGGCGATGATCGCCTTGCCGCCATCGGGGGCCTCGATATTGGCGACGCAGATGAAAGCAGGCGCCAGACGCCCGGTCGCGGGGTCCCGCAGCGTCAGATATTTCTGGTGATGGCGCATGGCCGAGACCAGCACTTCCTCCGGCACGTCGAGGAATGCCGGATCGAAGTGCCCGAGCAGCGGATAGGGCCACTCGGTGAGCCCCGCATTCTCCGCGATCATCGCCTCGTCGGGGACAAGCGCGAGCCCGGCCTCGCGGGCGAGCTTCGCCGCCTTCGCCGCGATGCGCTCGCGGCGGGCTTCGGCATCGAGGATGACCTTCGCCTTCTTGAGCTTCTGTCTGTAATCGTCGAAGCCCGTCACCGTGAACGGCTCGGGCGCGAGAAAGCGGTGGCCGCGGGTGGCGGTGCCGCTCCGGAGTCCGTCGACCTCGAATTCCACCGGCTTTCCGTCGAACAGACACAGGATCGCCCGTAAGGGCCGTACCCAGCGCAGATCGCCCGCCCCCCAGCGCATCGATTTCGGCCAGGAAAAGCGCTGCACGAGGTCGGGCACGATATCGGCCATCACCGCCGTCGTCTTCCGGCCCTCGCGCGCGACGACGGCATAAAGAAAGCGTCCCTTCGGCGTCTCGCGCTTCTCGATCGTCGCACTCTCGGGCAGCGAGCGGCGGAAGCCCGCGAGCGCTTTTTCCGGTGCATCGACGCGCGGGCCGCGGCGCTCCTCGCGGATGTCCGGCTGACGCTCGGGCAGACCGCGGACAAGGAGCGCCAGCCGCCGTGGCGTGGCATGGGCCTCCATGTGCTCGAAAGCGAGCCGCGCCTCTTCGAGCGCCGCCGCCATCAGGCGCTTGAGGTCGTCGCCGGCGCGGTCCTGCATGCGGGCCGGGATCTCCTCCGAGAAGAGTTCGAGCAGGAGTTCAGGCATGTGAGAACTCCGTTCGGGCGGAGCCTGTCGAAGTCCGAACGGCCGTCCACCGGCAAAGGGTCGCGGTGGCTCGCCCTTCGACGAGCTCAGGACGAGCGGGATGGAACGGCCTCATGCTCATTGGGCCGCCTCCAGCGCCGTCCAGGCCTCGGCACAGGCCTTGGCGAGTGCACGCACGCGGCCGATATAGGCCTGCCGTTCGACGACCGAGATCACGCCGCGGGCGTCGAGCAGATTGAAGAGGTGGCTCGCCCTGATCGTCTGGTCATAGGCCGGCAGAACGAGATCGCGCGCAAGCAATGCGCGGCATTCGGTCTCGGCGTCCTGAAAGTGCCGCGCCAGCGTCTTGGTGTCCGCGGCCTCGAAATTATAGGCCGAGAACTGCCGCTCGTTTTCGAGAAACACGTCGCCATAGGAGATCCCGGCGCCGTTGAAGTCGAGGTCATAGACATTGTCGACGCCCTGCACATACATCGCCAGCCGCTCGAGGCCGTAAGTGAGCTCGCCCGACACGGGCCGGCAGTCGATCCCTCCGACCTGCTGGAAATAGGTGTACTGCGTCACCTCCATGCCGTCGCACCAGACCTCCCAGCCGAGCCCCCAGGCGCCCAGCGTCGGGCTCTCCCAGTCGTCCTCGACGAAACGGATGTCATGATTGCGGCAGTCGATGCCGATGGCGGCGAGCGAGCCGAGATAGATGTCCTGCATGTCCGCCGGATTCGGCTTCAGGATCACCTGATACTGATAATAGTGCTGCAGCCGGTTGGGGTTCGCGCCATAGCGGCCGTCCGAAGGCCGGCGGCAGGGCTGCACATAGGCCGCCCGCCAGGGTCTCGGCCCGAGCGAGCGGAGCGTCGTTGCGGGATGAAAGGTGCCCGCCCCCATCTCCATGTCATAGGGCTGAAGAATGACGCAGCCCTGGTCCGCCCAATAGCGGTGCAGCGTCAAGATCAGGTCCTGAAAGCTCGTCTTGGCGGCCATGGGATCGGGTTCAGGAATGTTGCGCTCGCGATGGCGCGCGGACAGTAGGAGGCCGCGCCCGCAGGGTCAAGAAGCGCCATGTCCTAAAGACCGAATCGCTGCCACATCGCGCGCGCCTCGAGCGTCGCCAGCAGGTCCTGTGCGAATCCGCCGCCCGCCTCGGGCGCGCCGCTGTCGAACGCCGACCGACCGCCGAGCACATTGGCGAACAGGCCGCGCCGCCGGCCGACGAGACGGAAGCGTGTGCGGCGGCCGAATCGCTGCCGCATGACCGTGCGCATGTCGCCGATGCCGTCGATGAGCCCCATCTCGGCGGCCCGGCGACCGAGCCAGACATCGCCGGAGAAAAGGCCCGGTGCCTCGCTTTTCAGGCGCCGCCCGCGGCGTTCCCGGACCATCGCCTTGAACTGCTCGTGGATCTCGGCCTGCAGGCTAAGGAGCCAGGCCACGTCCTCCGGCTTCTCCGGCGAGAAGGGGTCGAGCCGCGCCTTGCTCTCGCCGGCGGTGTGGAGCCGGCGCTCGATGCCGAGCTTCTCGATCGCGCGGGGAAAGCCGAAGCTTGCGGAAATGACCCCGATCGAACCGACGATCGAGGCCTCATGGGCAAAGATCTCGTCCGCCGCGAGGGCCAGCATATAGCCCCCCGACGCCGCGATGTCCTCGGCGAAGGCAATGACGGGCACGTCCTTCTCGCGCCCGAGATCGCGAATGCGCTTCATGATCAGCGCCGCCTGCACCGGCGAGCCGCCGGGCGAGTTGATGAGCAGTGCCACCGCCTTCAGTCCGGCGAGCCCGAAGACCTGATGGATCAGCGGTGCCACGGAGGCGAAGCTGAGGCCGGGACGGAAGCGGCCGGTGACGCCGATCGGTCCGCTCAAACGCAGCACGCCGACCACCGGCCGGCCGCCGCTCCAAAGTCGATCGAGAATGGCCATCGGGTTCCGCTTTTTCGCTGTCGTTGCCCTTTTCGTGCACTATAGCCGCTGTCCGCGAAAATTCTATGCCCCCGGTCCGGCAGGCGGCGATTGCGCCAGCCTGGCCACGGCCCGGCGCGTGAGGTCGATTCCCTGTGCGCCGCGCAGCACCGCTTCCGCGGCATCGGTGAAGCCGCCACCGGGAGCGTGCAGCACGATCCCGGGCACCATCATCGCGCCGCCCCGCATGCCCTTGCGGGCATGGACAAGGATACGCTTTGCCGGCACACCCTCGCGCGGCCACAGCGGACAGACGACGATCTCGCCAGCGCGGCCATGAAGGCGGGCGAGAATGGCATCGAGATGATCAACGCGGTGCACGAAGGTGACGCCGCCCTTCTCGCGCACCATGTCGAGGCAGAAGTCGATCCAGTCCGCAAGGCCGGCGCGCCCGCCGACATAGGCCCGTGCCCGCCCCCGGTGCGGTGGCGGGCTCGAGCGGGCCGCCGACAGATAGGGGGGATTGGCGAAGGCGTGGTCGAACTGTCCGCGGCCGAGGGCAAGCGGTCGCTCCGTGATGTCGCCCTCAAGGAAGCGCACCCGGTCGGCGAGCCCGTTCAGGGCCGCACTGCGATTGGCGATCGCGACCAGATCCGCGGCGATCTCGATTCCTGTCACCTCGACGCCGGGGCAGCGGCAGGCAACCGCCAGCGCCGCCGCGCCGCTGCCACTGCCGGCCTCGATCACACGTTCGCCGGGTCGTGCCGAGACGGCGGCGGCCAGCAGCATGGTGTCGATCGCGACGCGGGCGCCGCGGCGGGGCTGCAGCAGGCGCAGGCGGCCACCGAGAATCCGGTCCTCGCTCACTGCCTCGCCTGCGGCGGTCGATACCGGTATCGCTTCTCTAGTGGCCATCGTCGCTCGCCAGCTCCTGTGCGAGGCCGGCTTCCGAGAGCAGGCGGCGTGCTGCGGCGAGATCCGTCTCGGCGACCATCAGGCGGCGCGGCAGGATCCCGATGCTGCCGTCGGCGATGCTCATATTGCGGTCCCATTCGACGACACGGATGCCGGCATCCGACAGCAGACTCGTGGCAAAGGAGAGCAAGGCCGGATCGTTGCTCCGGATCACCGCGCGCACGATGTCACCTCCTTCTGCCCACTGCATGGGATGGCCCGAGAATAGCCCGGCCGGTGCAAAATGGCCACGCCCGCGGGCCAATTGCAGTCCTGTGAACGGAATGTCACTTGTCTTCATCGGCACCGCCCCTCTACGCTTGCCAGGAGGGGCGTCGTGGCTACCCGGGCCGGCCGGTAGAGGGAGTGACTGTGGCCAGAATCGCATCCATCGACCAGGAACGGGGACCGGCGGGATCGGTCGACGAGGCGCTTGGTGTCCTGCAGGCACTCGTCGCCGAGGACATGGCGCTTGTCAACGAGACCATCCTCGCCCGCATGCACAGCCCGGTGGCGCTGATCCCGCAGCTTGCCGGCCACCTCATCGCCTCGGGCGGCAAGCGCCTGCGTCCCATGCTCACCCTCGCCGGGGCGCGGCTCGTCGGCTACGAGGGCAAGCGGCACGCGAAGCTCGCCGCCTGCGTCGAGTTCATCCACACCGCGACCCTGCTCCATGACGATGTCGTCGATGACAGCGAGCTGCGGCGCGGTCACGAGTCGGCCAACGTCCTGTGGGGCAACAAGCCGAGCGTGCTCGTCGGCGATTTCCTGTTCTCGCGCGCCTTCGAGCTCATGGTCGAGGACGGCTCGCTCAAGGTGCTGCGGCTGCTTTCCCGCGCCTCGTCGGTGATCGCCGAGGGCGAGGTGCTGCAGCTCACGACCTCGAACAATCTTGAAACCACCGAGGAGGACTATCTCGCCGTGATCACCGCCAAGACGGCGGCGCTCTTTGAGGCGGCGACGCAGATCGCGGCGGTGGTCGGCGAACGCCCGGAGGCGGAGGAGGGGGCGCTCGCGAGCTTCGGGCGCAATTTCGGCATCGCCTTTCAGCTCGTCGACGATGCACTCGACTATTCGGCGAAGCAGGCAACGCTCGGCAAGACGATCGGCGACGATTTCCGCGAGGGCAAGATCACGCTGCCGGTCATTCTCGCCTATCGCCGCGGCGATGACGAGGAGCGGCGCTTCTGGAAGCGCACGCTCGAGGACATGGAGCAGAATTCCGGCGATCTTGCCCATGCGCTGCGCCTGATGGCGCGGCATGACGCGATCGCCGACACCATCGGCCGCGCCCGCCACTATGGCGCCATCGCCCGCGATGCGCTCGGCATCTTCCCGCCGGGGCGGGTGCGGGGCGCGCTTCAGGATATCGTCCGATTCTGTGTCGAGCGCGCCTACTGAACACGCCCCGGGGAGCCCGTCCCGAGAGTTCTTGCGCCGGCGCGGACGCGCCGCTATATAGCCGGTCCGCGTTCCTGTCGGGGAGTAGCTCAGCCTGGTAGAGCACTGTGTTCGGGACGCAGGGGCCGGAGGTTCGAATCCTCTCTCCCCGACCAGATTCCTGTTGTTCCAGTGGAACAGGGGGGTCGGAAGACGGCCGATACCGGACCGGATTCCGGACCGGGTGCCTTGGAGCGGCCCGGCGATACCGAGTCGGCGCCGCTCCTTGTTCCCCGGACGACTCACCGCAATTTTCGGAGAGTCCCTCGCCCCGAAGCCGGATTTCTCATACGCGCATCGCGTGCGGACGGTGCGCCTGCCGCTTCGGCGGCGGGAAAACGCATGGAAGGCCTATTCCGGCGAATCGGGGAGGTCGATGGTGATGGTCGTCCCGTGGCCTTTCTCGCTGTCGATCCGGAAATCCCCGCCATGCGCGGCGACGAAGGCGGAGACCAGCGGCAGTCCGAGACCGGTGCCTTCGTGGCTGCGGGTGAGCACGTTGTCGACCTGGCCGAAGGGCATGAGCGCGCGCCGGATCTCCTCCGGGGTCATGCCGACGCCGCTGTCGGCGACGACGAGGCGGCAGCCGCCTTCGGGCTGCGCCGCCGCACGCACCGTGATGCGCCCGCCGCGGGGCGTGAACTTGATCGCATTGGTGAGGAGGTTGAGGAGGATCTGCTTGCACAGGCGCTCGTCGGCACGAAAGGCAAGGTCCGGTGGCGTGATCTCGACCGCAAGCGCGAGCCCAGCGGTCTGCACACGCTCGTGCACGAGCCGCACGGCGCCGGAGACCAGCTCCGCGACAGCGATCAGGTGCGGCCGGATCTCGAGCCGTCCCGCCTCTACCTTCGACAGGTCGAGAATATCATTGATGATCTCGAGCAGATGGGCGCCGCTGCGGTGGATGTCCTCGGCATATTCGCGATAGCGCGGATCGCCGAGCGGGCCCAGCACCTCGCCGCCGATGATCTCCGAGAATCCGAGAATGGCGTTGAGCGGTGTCCGGAGCTCATGGCTCATATTGGCAAGGAATTCCGACTTGGCGCGGTTGGCGAGCTCGGCCGCGTCGCGGCTGCGGCAGAGCTCCTCCTCGCGTGCAAGATCGTCGGTGATGTCGCGTCCGATGAGCAGCAGCACCTCGGCCCCGTCGACGACGAGCGACTCGGCGGAGAAGGAGATGGGAAAGCTCTCGCCATCGGCGCGGCGGATGCGCACCTTCATCTGCCGGATCGAGCCGTTGCGCCGGATCATGGCGCGAATGCGCATCGCCATCGTCGGCTCGTCCCAGATCTCGAGGTCGAAGATGCTCTGGCCGAGGATGTCCTTGCGGCTCATGCCGATGGCGTGCGCGAAATTGTCGTTCACATCGAGAAAGATGCCGGTGTCGAGATAGGACAGGCAGACCATGTCGGGGGTTGCCTGGAAGGCACGCTGGAACAAGGTCTCGGAGCGTTCCTGCGCCCGTTCGACCTGCTTGTGCGGCGTGATGTCGTAGCAGCTTGCGAGCACCGCCGGGCCGTCGGTCCACTGGATGGCCATGGCGCGACAGGAGATCCACAGCTCGCCGCAGCGCGGCCCCAACAGCCGGAACTCGTAGTCGCGCGGTGCGCCACGGCCGAGCATGCGGGCGCGCATGAAGGTGGCGACGCGGTTGCGGTCATGGGGATGGATCCATTCGAGGATGGGCTGCAGGAGCGCGGGGCTGTCGCGCTTGACGCCGACGAGCTGCATCATCGTCCTGTTGACATAGAGCGGCGGACCGCCGCGATGAACGACGATGCCCTGGGTCGCGCTGTCCAGAATGGCGGTCATCGCCGCGTGCGGAAGCTCCGCCGCATCGACGATCGGCACCTCTTGCGCGTCAGACCCCGGTGGCGCGATGTCCAGCGGAATGGCCACGTTGATCCACGTCTTTGCGTTGCGCTTTTATCGTTGCACCAAGCTTCAGCCTACTCTTAGAACCTAAAATTGTTAAGACTCTTCTAAGTTCTCCGGTCGGCTGTGGCGAGAACGGGGCCTTGCATCCTCGCCCGCGGCCTTGCCGGTCCCGGAGGCGGCGGCCATCCCCGCGTCGCACCCTGCGACAAAATATGTGATTGCGAAGCATTCGCAGGCCTGTTATGGCCTCGCTCATGAGAGCGATCCTGTCCCTCGTCCTTCTCGTCCCGGCGCTTGCGCTCGGCAGCGCGCGAGCCGATGACACCCTGTCTCCGGAGCACCGGCAGTCGGCCGCGGCGGCGTGGCAGCTCCTCGACTATCTCGCCGTCGACTATGGCGGCGCGGTGCGTGACGGTGTTGTCATCGATGCCGGCGAATATGCCGAGATGGTGGAGTTTGCGGGCCTCGCGCGTGAGCGGATCGCGGCACTCCCGGCGGGTCCGGACCGCGAGGCACTGTTCGCCGGTGCCGAGGCGCTGGCCGCGGCGATCGGGAGCAAGGCACCGGCCGCCGAGGTGTCACGCCGCGCACGGGCGCTGGCGGACGATCTGCTCGCCGCCTATCCGGTGGCGCTCGCGCCCTCGACGCCGCCCGACCCGGCGCGCGGTGCGGCTCTCTATAGCGAGAACTGTGCGAGCTGTCATGGCGTGGAGGGACGCGGTGACGGACCGCTTGCGGTAGGCATGGAGCCGCCAGCGGTCGATTTCACCGATGCCGCCCGCGCCCGCGAGCGCAGCCTCTATGCGCTCTACAGCGTCATCTCCCGCGGCCTTGACGGTACGCCGATGCCGGCCTTCTCGCATCTCGCACCCGAGGATCGCTGGGCGCTTGCCTTTCACGTCGGCGGCCTCGCCTTTCCGGCGCGCGCGGCGGAGAAGGGGGCGCGACTGTGGCGTCAGAGGGCCGAGCTGCGGGACATGATTCCCGATCTCGATGCGCTCGTAAGAAGCGTGCCGGCGGTTCTGGCCGAGACGATCGGGGCCGGGGACGCACAGGCCGTGACCGCCTGGCTGCGCCATCATCCGGAAGCGCTGCTGCCGCCCGCTGCGGCCTCGCTCGCGAGGGCGTCGGCCCTTCTCGACGATGCCCGCGCGGCCTATGAGGGCGGGCGCAGCGCCGAAGCGCGACAACAGGCACTCGCCGCCTATCTCGACGGGTTCGAGCGCGTCGAGCCGGCTCTCAAGGTGCGCGATCCGGCGCTCATGCGCCGCATCGAGGCGGCGATGGCCGCCGTGCGCCGCGCCATTGCCGACGGCGCGCCGGCGGCCGAGGTCGCCGCCGCTATCGAGGAGGCCAAGGCTGTTCTCGACAACGCCGCGCGCCTTCTCGGCTCGGACG
>JBHHTO010000067.1:0-11221 GCA_046753425.1 Rhodothalassiaceae bacterium
CCTATGACTACAACACGCTCCGCGGCACGCGACTGCGCTTCGTGCATGAGGCGGTGCGCCATGGCTATGCGCTGGTGATGCAGAACGAGCGCGGCAAGTTCTTCTCCGAAGGCACCTGGGAGATCCTCGGCCGGCCGCGCACCGACGGCTATGACGCGCTCAGCTGGATCGCCGGCCAGCCCTGGTCCAACGGCAAGGTGGGCACGGTGGGCTGCTCGTCCTCGGCGGAATGGCAGCTCGCGCTTGCGGCGATGAACCATCCCGCGCATGCCGCGATGGTGCCGATGTCCGCGGGCGCGGGCATCGGCCGTGTCGGCCCCTACTGGGAGCAGGGCAACTGGTATCGCGGCGGCGTCTTCCAGACCCTGTTCGCGCCCTGGCTTTACGGCAACCAGAACACGCAGCGGCCGATGTTGCCCGCTGACCTCTCGCACGCGGACCGGGTGCGGCTGGCGAAATATTTCGACCTCGTGCCGCACATGCCGAAGAAGGACTGGAAGCGCCTGCTCGCGCATCTGCCGCTCGCCGACATCATGGAAGCGGCCGAGGGTCCCAGGGGCATCTATGCCGAATTCATCCGCCGCACGCCCGCCGATCCCGCCTGGTCAGAAGGCGGGCTGTGGCAGGAGGGGGAGGATTTCGGCGTGCCGGCCCTGTGGTTCGATGCCTGGTACGATCTCTCGATCGGGCCCAATCTCGCGCTCTACAACCATGTCCGTACCCATGCCAGCGATCCCGAGGTGCGCGACAACCAGTATGTCGTCATCACGCCGACGCTCCATTGCCGCTACTGGGACATACCGGACGAACTGACCGTCGGAGAGCGGGTCATGCCGAATGCGCATTTCGATACCGAGGGCGCGATCTTCGCCTGGCTCGACCACTGGCTCAAGGGCGTGGGCGAGGGCTTTGCCGGCAAGACGCCGAAGGTGCGCTATTACGCCATGGGTGCCGGTGAATGGCGTGAGGCGAAAAGCTGGCCGCCCGAAGGTGCGGAAAAGCGCGTCCTCTATCTCGCGAGCGATGGTGCGGCGAACAGCCTTTATGGCGACGGCCGGCTCGAGAGCGCGCCGGCACGCGAGGCGGCGGCGGACCGCTTCACCTACGACCCGATGAACCCGGTCCCCTCGCGCGGCGGCAATATCTGCTGCATCGGCGGTGCGCTCGACGGCGGGGCGATGGATCAGCGATCCATCGAGGCGCGGGCGGATGTCCTCGTCTACACGACGCCGCCGCTCGCGGAAGACCTTGACCTCACCGGCCCGGTGACCGTCGTCCTCTATGTCTCCTCGGATGCGAAGGATACGGACTTCACCGCCAAGCTCGTCGATGTCGCACCGGACGGCACCGCCTACAATCTCGACGAGACGATCGAGCGCGCGCGCTATCGCGAAGGCTATGACAGACAGGTGATGATGGAAGCGGGCAAGATCTATGAATTGCGTATGACGCCGCTCGTCACCTCGAACGTCTTCAAGGCCGGGCATCGCCTGCGGCTCGAGGTCTCCTCGTCGAACTTCCCGCGTTTCGCCCGCAATCTCAACACCGGCGGCGCCAATTATGACGAGACCGAGGGCGTGGTGGCCCACAATGCCGTCCACCACGGGCCCGACGCGCCCTCGCGGATCGAGCTGACGGTGCTCGAGAATTAGCGCTCAGGCGACAGGCGTGCCGGGGGCGCCCGGGGTGGGCGGGGCCGCGACATGCTCGATGTCGGCGGGATCGATATAGCGCGGTTCGTCACGGCCCTCGAAGACGCTGCGGCCGAAGAGCCGCACCATGCGATAGACGAGACCGGTGACGCGGCTTTCCGCTGCCCGCATGCCGGCGCGGAAAACCTGGTCGGCGAAAGCCCGGTTGCGCTTCGTCGGCTCGACGCCCTCAAGATCCTGCCAGGCAATGTAGAGAAAGTCGTGCACCAGCGAGGCCTCGAGATGGCGGCCGACACGCCCCACCACCGAGCGCGCAGCCTTCGGCACCGAGGCGAGGTCGGTGAGCATGCCCGCCGGTACGGTGATCGTCGTCTCGACGCCGTCGATGCCGACCGTGACGCTGTAAGGCTCGGCGATCACATAGTCGGCGCCGCGCTTGACCGTGCCGAACATGATGCCGCGCCGCGCGCGATACAGATGCAGCGGCGCGATATAGCGGAAGCTGGTGATCGCGCGCCATTCGCCCGCGGGGTAAGGGCTTGGAAATTCGGGTACGACGAAACGCGGATCATCGAAGCTCATGGTGCTCACCCCCGCGGGGCATCCTACACCATTTGCGCGAGGTTCCGCCAATCCTTTCGCGCTTCTCGCCGCCGGGCTCTCGGCCTGTTCGATCAATGTCGACGAGACCGGTATCACGCGCTATGCGGATTATTACGGCGCCGGCATCGATTATGACAGCCGCCGCATCATCATCGAGCAGCCGGCCGGCGATCGCGATCAGGCGGCGGCGATCATGAGCGATGCCATCGCCGGGCTGCGCGCGGCGGGCTGCCGCACCATTTCCGCCGACAGCTGGCGCCGGCTTGCCGAGCGCGAGGGGCGCGATGTGCGGGGACTGCGTATCATCGCTTCCTGCCCGCTCGCGGTGCGCCTCAGCTTCGCGCGTGGGCGGGTCTGAGCGGCTGCCTTTCAGCAGACATGGAAGCCCTGCGGGAAGGGTTCGTCCTCATCGACGAAGATGGTATTGAAGCCGGTGACGTATGCCGTGCCCTCGATCGCGGGGACGATCGCTTCATACGGGCCGACGCGGGTCGCCTCCTCGACATGGCCGACAAAGCGGCTGCCGATGATGCTCTCGTGGACGAAACGGTCGCCGGGTGCAAGGCGGCCGCGGGCGGCGAGCTGCGCCATGCGCGCCGAGGTGCCGGTGCCGCAGGGCGAGCGGTCGATGGCGCGTTCGCCGTAGAAGACCGCATTGCGGCCATCGGCACCATCGCGGCCCGCATCCGCCCACATGACATGGCTGACGCCACGGATGGTCGGGTCGTCGGGATGAACGACCTCAACCGCGGCATTGACCGCGGCCCGCAGGCGCGGGCTGAGGCGCAGGATGTCGTCCGGCGAGAAGGCATCGAGACCGGGATAACCCTCCTGCGGCTCGACAATGGCGTAGAAGTTGCCGCCATAGGCGATGTCGAGGCGCAGCGGCCCGAGGCCGGGGCACTCGACCTCGAGATCCTTGACCGCGCGCCAGGCGGGGACATTGCGGAAACGCACCGCGGTCACCTTGTGCCCCTTCCAGCGATAGGTGGCCGAGATCGGCCCCGCGGGTACGTCGAGCTGAAGCCGTCCCGGTATGCGCGGCCGGATGAGCCCGTGCTCGATCGCCACCGTCACCGTGCCGATGAGGCCGTGACCGCACATCGGCAGGCAGCCGCTGGTCTCGATGAACAGGATCGCCGCGTCGGCCTCCGCCGAGAGCGGCGGATAGATGATCGCGCCCGACATCATGTCATGGCCGCGAGGCTCGAACATCAGCGCCCGCCGGATCCAGTCATGATGGATGAGAAAATCCTGCCGGCGGGCGCTCATGGTGCCGCCATGAAGCACCGGCACGGCACCCTGGACGACACGAACCGGGTTGCCCCCGGTGTGCGCGTCGATGCAGAAGAAGCTGTGACGTGCCATCTCGTCAGTTCCCGGCGGTGTCCGCTCGCGCGAGCAGGGGCTCGAGCGCCGGCCGCTCCTGCAGTGCCCTCGCCAGAATGGCGGTGACCTCGGCCTCTTCGGCGTCGCCGAGCGGCAAACGCGGCGGCCGCACATGCGCGGTTCCATGGCCCATCGCGGCGCAGACCCGCTTGATGCACTGGACGAGCGTGGGACGCGTATCGAGGTGCAGCAGCGGCATGAACCAGCGATAGAGCACCCGCGCCTCCGCCAGACGGCCGCCGTGCGCGAGGCGCCAGAGCGCGATCGACTCGCGCGGGAAGGCGTTGGCGAGCCCGCTCACCCAGCCTGCGGCGCCGAGCCCGACGCATTCGAGCAGCAGGTCATCAACCCCGGCGAAGAGCGCGAAACGGTCGCCAAAGGCATTCGCGAGGTCGACGAAGCGCCGCGTGTCCTCCGACGATTCCTTGATCGCGACGAAACGGTCGATATCGGCAAGGCCCTCGAGCGTCACCGGATCGACGTCGACGCCATAGCTGACCGGATTGTTGTAGATCATGACCGGCAGTTCGCTTGCCGCCGCGACGGCGCGGAAGTGGGCAACCACCTCCGCACGGCGCGCCTTGTAGACAAGAGCCGGCAGGACCATCAGCCCGTCGACGCCGATCCCGGCGGCATCGGCGGCGAAGGCGGCCGCCTCCGCGGTCGTCGTCTCGGCGACGCCGGCGAGCAGGGGCACCTGCCCATCCACGGCGCGGCGGAGCTCGCCGAGGAGGTGGCGTTTCTCGGCCCCCGAAAGCGAGGCGTTCTCGCCCACGGTGCCGAGCGCGATGATGCCGTCCACGCCTGCCTCAACGAGCGCAAGGGCGTGACCAACCATGGCGCCGGCATCGAGGTCGTCGCTGGCCGTGAACTGCGTCGGCAGGGCGGGGAGGAGTCCGCTCCATGGAAGCATTAGGGTCGCCTCCTTTCTCCCTTGGCGGGCTGGACATCCGCTGTCCGCACAGGGAGGAAGAGTATATAAGGGCGAGGGGATCGCCAAGCGGGAGCCGTATCGGGTGGTGGCGGAAACGGACGGCCTCGACATCGCCGTGATCGGCGCCGGCATCATCGGCGTCAGCATCGCCCTGCGCCTCGCCGCGGAGGGCCACCGCGTCCTGCTGCTCGACCGCGCCGGCGCCGGCGAGGGATGCTCGAAAGGCAATGCCGGGCATATCGCGGTCGAGCACATCATCCCGCTCGCCCGTCCGGCGACGGTCGCCGCCATGCCCCGCATGCTGCTCGATAACAACGGGCCGCTCCGCATCGACTGGCGCTATCTGCCGCAACTTCTGCCCTGGCTCGCCCGCTTCCTGTGGGCCGCGCGCCCCGTCTCCATGCGCCGCGGCATGGCGGCGCTCGCCGCGCTCCATGCCGGGGTGATGCCGGCCTTCGACCGGCTCGACCGGGAGCATGACCTTTCCGCCTTTCTGCGCCGCGCGGGCAATCTCGTTGTCGCCGGAACCGCGCGCGGCTTTCGCGCTGCCCGTGCGGAGGCCGCGACGCTCCGTCGCTGGGGCTTTGCGAGCGAGATCCTGTCCGGCCCGGCGCTGCGCAGCTTTGACCCGGTGCTCTCGCAAGAACTTGCGGGCGGCGTTTTTTATCCGGGCTCGGCGCATGTCACCGATCCTCATGGTCTCGTGCGCCACCTTTTTGAGGCCTGTCTCGCTCGTGGCGCGACATACCGGCAGCGCACGGTCGCCGCGATCGGGGCCGGCAGCGACGGATTCGTCCTGCATTGCGCGGAGGCGGCGCCGGTGCGCACGCGCCGCCTCGTCATCGCGGCCGGGGCGTGGTCCGCGCGCCTGTTGCGTCCGCTCGGCTACCGGCTGCCGCTCGACACCGAGCGCGGCTATCATCTCATGCTGGGGGCGCCGACGGTCACACCAAGGGTGCCGACGACGATCCAGGAGCAGCGCTTTGTGCTGACGCCGATGCGGCACGGACTGCGGCTCGCCGGGCGCGTCGAGTTTGCCGGGCTCGAGCGGCCTATGGACCGCCGGCAGGCGGAGCGCCTCCTGCCGCTGGCGCAGCAGGTCTGCCCGGCCCTCGCGGCCGGGAGCGCCGAGGCGTGGATGGGCTTTCGTCCCACCTTTCCCGATTTCCTGCCGGTCATCGGCCGTGCGCCGCGGCATGACGGGCTCTATTTCGCCTTCGGCCACCAGCATCTCGGTCTCACGCAAAGCGCGGTCACCGCGGAGATCACCGCCGACCTTGTTGCGGGCCGCACGCCGGCGATTGATATCGCTCCTTTCTCCGCCGCCCGCTTCGCTTGAGAAGGGTTCACCCGATCCAGAGCTTGAGCACGATCGCGCCGCCCACGCCCGCAACCGCCTTGCGCGCCGAGCGCGCGACCGGCAGGCCGATGACTTTTGCATAATGGATGAGGGCCGCGGTAAGCTCCGCTCCCCGATAGTCGCGCGTCTCATAGCCGAAACGGACGGTAACCGTCGCCTGCTCGCCCGCGCTGATGGAAATGTCGCGGGCGCCGATCCGTTGGCTCCCGGGAGCCTGCGCCTGGGCGAAGCGGGTGAGGGCGTCGGCCACCTCCTTTCTCGAAAAAATGATCTCCCGATATTCGCGCGGCATTCCTCCCCCCGACCGGCTTGGACCGTGGTCCGCAAGGCGGCACAATGCGGGAATCGTCGACCCGCTGCCGATCCGGCCTTCAAGGCAAACGGCTCGAAACGCCAAGGATCATTCCCGGTCAGGAATTAAAGAATTCTCACCGGCGCTCGGAAAGTTCCGTTTTTGGCAGGAATCAGAAATAGTTGGCAACTCTGGCGGGAAGAATGGCACTGATGGATATGCGGTTTCGCGCCCGCTATTCGATCCACAGCTTGAGGACGATTCCGCCATGGTCGGCGCCGACGGCCTTGCGGGCGCCACGTGCGATGGGAATGCAGACCTTGCGCGCAAAGCGAATGAGCGCGGCGGTCACCTCGGCGGCGCTGAATGTCCTGTCATTGTCGCCGCAGCGCACCGAAACGAAGGAGTCGGACGTGTTCGTGAACTTGATGCCTGCTGGCCGTACCGCAGGCGTGTCGGGTGCCGTCGCCTTGCAAAAGCCCTCGAGCGCCTCGATGAGCTCGGCCTGCGTAAATTTGATTTCCCTGTACTCTGTGGCCATGCTGTCATCTCCATCACGTACGCGGCTCCCCATGGGAGGAGGTACGTTCGGACGCATCTGGCACAAACCGAGTCCCCATGACCCGGGCAAGCTGAGCATATTGATGAAACCATTACAAATTACGACTGGAACGGGTGCATTTTTTGCAAAAGCAATGGGTATTTTCCTTTGTTGTCCAGCAGGCGGCAAAGAAAGAGAGCGCCAGCGGTTCGATCACTGCTATCGTGCCTTTGCCCTCGTCTTCCTGCTTCTTCTCGTCGGCCATTCGGGTGCCGCCGGTGCACAGGCTGCAGATGCGGACACGGTCGCGGCCGTTCGCGCCGAGCTTGCGCGCAGTGTCGCGGCCTGGAACCGCGGTGATATCCGCGGATTCATGGACAGCTACTGGCACAGCGACCGGCTGCGCTTTGCCTCCGGCAACACCGTGACCCGCGGCTGGCAGGCGACGCTTGAGCGCTATCTCGCACGCTATGGCGACGACCGTGCCTCGATGGGTGAACTCCGCTTTTCCGGCCTCGAGATCGATCCTCTGGGGGAAGACGCCGCGGTGGTTTTCGGCCACTATCACCTCGAGCGGGCAGGGGGCGTGAGCGAGGGTCTCTTCACGCTCGTCTGGCGCCGCATCGACGGTGCCTGGCGGATCGTCGCCGATCACACCTCCACCGCAGCCGACTGAGGGAACAAGCCATGCCCATCGGACGCCTCGCCTTTCTTGCTCTCCTTCTCCTCATCGCGTGCGCGGGCGCGGGGCATGCCGCGCCGCCGGCCGTCGCGGTCGACGGCGCGCGTCTTGCGGCGCATCTTGAGGCACTGTCCGCGTTCGGGCACAATCCCGAGGGCGGTGTCAGTCGCGTCGCCTACAGCGATGCCGACCTTGCCGGGCGCGCCTTTGTCATGGGCCTGCTCGAGGAGCTCGGCCTCGCGCCTCGTGTCGATGCCGCGGGCAATATCCTCGCGCGGCGGGCCGGGAGCGTCGCTGGCCTCGCCCCGATCCTTTTCGGATCGCACATCGATTCCGTCCCCCATGGTGGCAATTATGACGGCGATGCCGGCGTCATGGCGGCGATCGAGGTTCTGGCGACGCTGGAGGATGCCGGTATCCGGACCCGGCACCCGCTCGAGGTCGTCGTCTTCTCGAACGAGGAGGGTGGGCTCATCGGCTCGAAAGCGCTGGCCGGCATCCTTGACCCGGCGGTCCTCGAGGAGACGAGCCAGGCCGGGATGAGCATCGCCGAGGGCATCCGGCGCATCGGTGGCGACCCCGCGCGCCTCGCGGAGGCGGTCCGCCGCTCCGGCGACTATGCGGCCTATCTCGAGCTTCATATCGAGCAGGGCGCGGTGCTCGACCGCGCCGGAGAGGATATCGGCGTCGTTACCGGTATCGTCGGCATTGACTGGTGGGATGTCACCGTGACGGGTGCGGCCAATCATGCCGGAACGACGCCGATGAATGCGCGCCGTGACGCGCTTGTCGGTGCGGCGGAGATGATCCTCGCCGTCAATCGCATCGCCCTCGGCGAGCCGGGCACGCATGTGGCGACCGTCGGGCGCATTGCGGCGCGTCCCGGGGCGCCGAACGTCATTCCCGGCCGTGTCGCGATGAGCCTCGAGATCCGGGATCTGTCCAATGCGCGCATCCTCGAGCTCTTTGGCAGGATGCGCGCGGCGGCGGAGACGATCGCGGCGGCACGCGGCCTCACTGTCGACTTCCGCAAGACACCGATCCACGAGATCGCGAAGGAGACCGACCCGCGCTTCCGCGACGTCATCGAGGCGGCGGCCCGCGCGCGCGGTTACAGTGCGCGGCGCATGCCGTCGGGCGCCGGCCATGACGCGCAGGCGATCGCCCATATCGCGCCGATCGGCATGATCTTTGTGCCCAGTGTCGGCGGGATCAGCCACGCACCGGACGAGCTCACCCCGCCCGAGGCGCTTGCCCGCGGCACCAATGTGCTGCTCGATGCGGTGCTCGCCATCGATACCCTGCCCGATCCGAAAGGTGAGTGATGATCAGAATTGTGCTTCTAGTCTCCCTCCTGATGCTGCCTCTTGCCGCCATTGCCGGCGACCGGGTTGCTGGCGAGGCCAGGGTCGAGGACGCGGCGACGGTCGTCGTCGGCGGACAGCGGTTGCGCCTTTATGGCATCGCCACGCCGGTGCCCGGCGACATGTGTCCGCTGCGCGGGACCCGCATCGATTGCGGCCATGTCGCGGCGACGGCGCTCATGGATCTCGTCGCCGGGGCGCGCGTGGTCTGCGAGACGCTCGACGAGACGGCGGATCCGCCGCGTGCCCGCTGCCTGTCGGAGGGCTACGATCTTTCAGAGGGCATGGTCTATACCGGCTGGGCGCGGCCGCTGCCGGACGCACCGCCGGCGTTGCACGCGGCGGAATCGCAGGCCCGCGAGGGCCGGCACGGCCTCTGGCGCGGCGCCTTCCCGCCCGCGGTCGACGCGGCTGCGGGCGGCCCTGCGCGGGATTGAGGGCGGCGAGCCACTGCCCTTGCCCTGCGCTGAGCCAGGCGGCTGCGGCAAGCCCGGCGAAAATCAGGACGAGGCGTGCAAGGAGCGCAAGTTCATAGCGTCTAGAGACCATGTTTTTCCATCCGCCGGTAGAGCGCCGCGCGGGTCAGCCCGAGCGCCTCGGCGGTATGGCTGATATTGTAGCCATGCGCCTTGAGGGCTGCGGCGATGGTCGTGCGTTCGATGCGCTTGAGATTGAAGTCGCCCTCGCCCGGATTTGCGGCCGCCGCTGACGCGCCCGGCGTCGCGAGCGAGAAGTCCGCGACCTCATAGGCGTCGCCGCCGGCGAGGATCACCGCGCGCTCGACCGCATGGCGCAGGGCGCGCACATTGCCCGGCCACGAATAGTCAGCGAGAGCCGGCTCACCATCTCGACGGTGACGCGCGGCAGGTTCGAGGACTTCATCCCCGTGCGCGGGCGGGTGACGCCCTTGAAGACGGTCTATCTGGACGCGGTCGAGGGCGGGCGCGTCGAGGCCATCCATGTCGAGGACGGTGCCCATGTCGAGGCGGGGCAGCTTCTCGTCACGCTGTCGAACGCGACGCTGCAGCTCGACGTCATCGCGCGCGAGGCGGATGTCACCGAGCAGCTCAACAATCTGCATAGGCCGGAGCTGCAGCTCGAGCAGAACCGGCTCGCGCACAGGCGCGATCTGGTCGAGATCGACTATCAGATCACGCGGCTCGGCCGCCTTGTCGCCCGCCGCAAGCAACTTGTGGCGCAGGGATTCGTCAGCCAGCAGGATTATGACGCCGCCGCCGACGAGCTCGCCTACTGGCAGAAGCGGCGCGAGGTGACGCTCGAGGCGCAGGAGACCGACCGGCGGCTGCAGCAAGCGCAGATCAAACAGCTCCGCGATCTTAGCCAGCAGCTCCGGAAAAACCTCGCGCTGGCGCGCAAGAATCTCGACAGCCTCAATGTGCGTGCGCCGGTCGCGGGACTGCTCACCGCGTTTGACCTCGAGGTCGGACAGTCGCTGGCGCGCGGCGACCGCATCGTCCAGATCGACGATCCCGAGCGATTCAAGCTCTCGGCACTGATTGACGAATTCTATCCGCCGCGGGTCGATATCGGACAGACCGCAACGGTGGACATTGCGGGGCAGACCTATGCGCTGGCGCATCGCCAGGATCCATCCGCAGGTGCGCGACGGACAGTTCGAGATCGATCTCGTCTTCGTCGACGCCATGCCGCGCGACATCCGCCGCGGGCAGACGCTGCAGACGCGGCTCACACTCGGTGACCCGGCGGAGGCGGTGCCGATCCCGAACGGCGCCTTCTATCAGGATACCGGCGGCAACCGGGTTTTCGTCGTTGCTCCCGACGGGCGCAGCGCGGTCAAGCGCACGGTGCGCACGGGCCGTCGCAACGCCCGCTATATCGAGGTGTTGGAAGGGCTCGAGCCCGGCGAGCGCGTGATCACCGGCCCTTATACGGGCTTTACCGACATGGACCGCCTGGAACTGGAGGAAGGCTGATGCCGACGACACCATCGGGAAACGACGGGGCGATGCTGCGGCTCGAGGAGCTGAACAAGGTCTATCGCACCGGCGATGTCGAGACCACGGCGCTCGATCGCGTCTCGCTCACCATCGAGCTTGGCGCGTTCGTTGCCGTGATGGGGCCGTCGGGATGCGGCAAGTCGACGCTCCTCAACATCATCGCCATGCTCGACAATCCGACAGAAGGAAAATATTTTTTTCTTGAACACGAAATTTCCCGCTGGCCCGAAAGCCGGCTTACCGAGCTGCGCAAGCACCATGTCGGCTTCATTTTCCAGAGCTTCAATCTGATCGAGGAGCTGAGCGTCTTCGAGAATATCGAGCTCGCGCTTCTCTATCACCGCATTCCGGCGCGCGAGCGGCGGCAGCGCGTCGAGGCGGTGATGGAACGGATGGGGATCGCGCACCGTGCGCGGCATCGGCCG
>JBHHTO010000068.1:0-10771 GCA_046753425.1 Rhodothalassiaceae bacterium
GCCTGCTCCACGACTGGCGCTTCTGGGCGCGGCCCGGACAATTGTCGCCGCCCGGCGACTGGTTCTGCTGGCTGGTCCTCGCCGGCCGCGGCTTCGGCAAGACGCGTATGGGGGCGGAATGGGTGCGTGGTCTGGTCGAGGGGCCGAGTCCGCTCATCGCAGGCGGCGGTGCACCGGCACGAATCGCGCTCGTCGGCGAGACCTTTGCCGATGTGCGCGACGTCATGATCGAGGGGGAGAGCGGACTCAGGGCCATCGCGCCCTCCCGCTGGCGGCCGCAGTTCGAGCCCTCGCGACGGCGCCTGGTCTGGCCCAATGGGGCGCAGGCCTTTCTCTATGGCGCGGTCGACCCCGACCAGCTCAGGGGGCCGCAGCACCATGCCGGCTGGGCCGACGAGATCGCAAAATGGCACGATGGCGCCCGCGCCTGGTCGAACCTCGTGCTCGGCCTGCGTCTTGGCACGCGCCCCCGTGTCGTGGCAACGACCACGCCGCGGCCGCTCAAATGGCTGAGGCGCCTCGCCGCCGAACCGACGACGGTGACGACGAGCGGCCGCACGATGGACAATCGTGCCAATCTGGCGCCGCAGTTTCTGGCCGAGGTCGAGCGCCTGTTCGCCGGCACCCGCCTCGGCCTGCAGGAGCTCGAGGGGCGCATCATCGAGGATGTCGCCGGTGCCCTGTGGACGCGCAAGATGATCGAGGCCTGCCGCGTCGCGGCGCCACCGGCGTCGCTCGAGCGCGTCGTGGTGGCCGTCGATCCGCCGGCGAGCCACGGCGAGACTGCCGACGCCTGCGGCGTCATCGTTGCCGGCCGCGACGCCGCGGGCACGGTCTTCGTGCTCGAGGATGCGAGTTGCCAGGGGCTGCGTCCGCTCGGCTGGGCGCGACGGGTCGTCGCCGCCTATGAACGCCATGACGCCGATCGCGTCCTCGGCGAGGTCAACAATGGCGGCGACATGGTAGAGGCGGTGCTGCGGCAGGCGGCGCCCGCCCTCAGCTATCGCGCTGTGCGGGCGAGCCGCGGCAAGATCGCGCGCGCCGAGCCGGTGGCCGCGCTTTACGAGCGCGGGGTTGTGCACCATGCCGGGATCTTCGCCGCGCTCGAGGACGAGATGTGCAGCTATACGGGAGGCAATGCCGAAACCAGCCCCGACCGCCTCGATGCCCTGGTCTGGGCGGTCAGCGACCTTGCGCTCGGCCGGCTCGGGCGGCCGAGCCTGCGACGCCTTTGATCGCGCCCTAGGAGCCGCCCGTGCCGTCGCTGGCGGCGCGACTCTGGTTGAAGACGCGGATGGCCTCGTTCATCTGCCTTTGCACCTCGACGCGCCGCTGGTGCACCGCGTCGAGATCCTCGTTCCAACGCCGGCGCTGGTCCTCCGTCATCCACTGGAAGACGGTGAGCGCGCGCTGGTCCTTGCACTTGAGATAGGCGTCCACCGCGTCGCTGTAGGCCTTGACCGCATTGACCGCGGCCAGCATCTCGGCGCGCGTCGCGTGCGCGCCATCCGGGATCGCCGGTCCCTTCATCGGCGGATCGCCGCAGTCGATCGGCGCCGCCGCCGCGGCGCCAGCGCCGAGCAGCAGGGTGGCGAAAAGCGTCAGGAAAAATCCGGCCCCAAGAGGTCGCTGTCGCATCGTCACTCCGTTCTTCGCCCCACCGGTCGCCTTGCACGAGGCGCCGGTCCGGCCCCTGATCCAATCCCAGCCGAGGTATTATGGCCCTTATCCGAAGACTTCGACAATCCCTTGGCAGACTGGCGCTGAAATCGGGCTCCGGTCCCTATGCGGGGCCGGGCTATGCCGCTGCCTGGCTCGCCTTCGACGGCGCCCGCTGGAGCGAGCGCTCATACCATCGTCTGGTCGAGGAAGGCTATGGCAAAAACGTCATCGCCCAGCGATCGGTGCGGCTCGTCGCCGAATGTGCGGCCTCGGTTCCCTTCCATGTCATCGAGGGGGGGCGGCGGCTCGAGGCCCATCCGCTGGCCGATCTTCTCGCCGCCCCCAATCCGATGAGCTCGGGCCGCGAGCTTCTCGAGCGCATCTATGCCTTCCTGCTGCTCGCCGGCAATGCCTATGTCGAGCGCGTCGACGGCCCCGACGGGCGGCCGCTCGAGCTGCATGTGCTGCGGCCCGACCGCATCAGCATCCGCACCGGGCCGCAGGGCTGGCCGGTCGGCTACGACTATCGCGTCGGCACCGTCCATCGCCATTTCCCGGTCGATCCGGTGAGCGGCCGGGCGCCGCTGCTCCATCTCCGGTCGTTCAATCCGCTCGACGATCATCTCGGCCTCTCGGCGCTCACTGCCGCCGCCATGGGGGTGGACATCCACAATGCCGCGGGGAGCTGGAACAAGGCGCTCCTCGACAATGCCGCGCGACCCTCGGGTGCCCTTGTCTTCGAGCCCCGCGAGGGCGGCGCCGATGTCCTGAGCGAGGAGCAGGTCGCGCGCCTCAAGGCGGAGATGGCCGAGCATTTCCAGGGTGCCGCCAATGCCGGCCGGCCGTTTCTTCTCGAGGGCGGCCTCAAATGGCAGCAGATGGCGTTTTCGCCGGCCGACATGGACTTCATCAATGCCAAGCACGTGGCGGCGCGGGAGATCGCGCTCGCCTTCGGGGTACCGCCGATGCTGCTCGGCATTCCCGGCGACAACACCTATGCCAATTACCAGGAGGCCAACCGCGCCTTCTGGCGGCTGACGCTGCTGCCGCTCATCGACAAGGTTCTCGTCGCGCTGGCGCGCTGGCTCGGCGAGGATTTCGGGCCAGGGGTGGGGCTTGCCGCCGATCTCGACGCGCTGCCCGCACTGGCGCCCGAACGGGCGGCGCACTGGGCGCGGCTCGAGGGCGCGGGCTTTCTTACGGTGAACGAGAAGCGGGCCGCGGTGGGGCTCGAACCGATCGCCGACGGTGACCGGCTGACCGCCGCTCCGGGCCTACCGCCGGGCGCGGGAGGACCCCCCCGGCCCTTTTGACGGTGGCCTCGCGCGGGATGGGCGCGAGGCGAAGGCGGCGGTGATTGTCGAGCGGGCGGCGCGCTTTTCCGCGCTCAACCGGGCGCATGAGGCGGCGGCAATGGCTGCGCACGCTTTTCCAGGGGACTGAACGGACAGCATGAGCATTCATGACAGCGAGGGCGCGGCGCTGCTCGCGGCGCTCGTCGATCAGGCGCGCCTGCAGGGCGCCAATCTGGCCACCCTGCGCGCCCTTGTCGAGACCGCGAGCGAAGCGGGTGCGGCCCGCGCCCTGCACCGTGTCGGGCTCGGCGATGCCGGGGCCGGCGGTGACGTGCGCGAGCTGAGGGATCTTCTCGATGCCTGGCGCAATGCGCGGCGCACGGCCTGGCGCACCGTGGTGCGCTGGACGATGACAGGGCTCATTCTCGCGCTTCTCGCAGGATTCGGCCTCAAGCTCAAATTCTGGCCGCCGGCCGGTTGACCAACATTCGGAGAAACCATGAGCGACACCATGGATGCCGCCTTCGAGATCAAGAGGCTCGACGGCACGGAGGGCGTGTTCGAGGGCTATGCCTCGGTCTTCGAGCAGGTGGACGACGGCCGCGACGCGGTGCTCCCGGGTGCCTTTGCCCGATCGCTTGCCGAGAAGGGCGCGCCCGCGATCAAGCTTCTGTGGCAGCACGACCCGAAGGAGCCGATCGGCATCGTCGAGAGCCTGCGCGAGGATGCGCGCGGGCTATTCGTCAAGGGGCGGCTGCTGCTTGACCTGCAGCGCGCCCGCGAGGCCTTGAGTCTCATGCGTTCGGGCGCGCTCGACGGGCTTTCGATCGGCTATCGCGCGGCAAAGGCGCGTCACGACCGCGCACGCGGCGTGCGACTGCTCGAGGACATCGATCTGTGGGAGATTTCGCTCGTCACCTTTCCCATGCAACGGGCCGCCCGCATTGCCGCCTTCAAGGCCGCGGCCCCGCAATCCATCCGCGATTTCGAGAGCTTCCTGCGCGAGGCAGGCGGTTTCTCGCGACGCGAGGCCAAGGCGCTCGCCGCCCATGGCTTCAAGGCCCTCGGCCGGTGCGACGCCGGTGCGGACTGGGCTTCCACCCTTCAGGCCATCGACGCGCTCCGCGCGCGTATCGAGGAGACACTTTCATGACGGAGAACAGCATGCCACAGGAAATCAAGGCCGCGGTCGAACGCCTCGGCCGGACCTTCGAGGAGTTCAAGACGGCGAATGACGGCGCCGAGATCGAGCGTCGGGCCCGCGGCTATGCCGATCGCCTGGTCGAGGAGAAGCTCGGCCGGCTCGGTGACGAGATGAGCCGCCTCGAGCGCGAGATCGGACGGCTGCACGCCGCCGCCGGGCGTCCCGGCCTCGCTTCTTCCGCAACCGCCGATCCCGAGCGGCTGGCGCACAAGGCGGCCTTCTTTGACGGCTATGTGCGCAAGGGGCTCGAGCGCGATCTCGACCGCCTCGAGGCCAAGGCGCTCAATATCGGCACCCCGGCCGAGGGCGGCTTCACGGTCCCCGAGGAGCTCGATCAGCGCATCGAGCGGCGCCTGCGCGACATCTCGCCGATCCGTGCCATCGCCTCGGTGGTGCAGATCGGCAGCGCCAATTACAAGAAGCTGGTGACGCTCACGGGCCCCGCCTCGGGCTGGGTCGGCGAGAGCGATCCGCGGGCGGAGACGACGGCGCCCACCTTCGCCGAGGTGGCGCCACCCTTGGGTGAGGTCTTCGCCAATCCGGCGGCCACCCAGAGCATGCTCGACGACGCCTTCTTCGATGTCGAGACCTGGCTTGCCGAGGAGCTGGCCATCGAATTCGCCGCGAAGGAGGGTACCGCCTTTGTCGCCGGTGACGGGTTGAATAAGCCAAGCGGCTTTCTCACCGCGCCGACCGCGGCGCTCGACGATACGACACGCGCCTTCGGCACGCTCGAGCATGTGCCGACCGGCGTCGACGGCGCCTTTCCCGCCGCCGACCCTTCGGACATCCTCTTTGATCTCGTGCACAGCCTCAAGGCCGGCTACCGCGCCGGGGCGCATTTCGTCATGAACGCGGCGACGCTCAATGTGATCCGCAAGTTCAAGGATGCCGACGGCGACTATCTCTGGCGTCCCGGGCTCGAGCAGGGCCGCGCGAGCACGCTTCTCGGCTTCCCCGTCGTCGAGGCCGAGGACATGCCCGATATCGCGAGCGCCGCCCTTGCTGTCGCCTTCGGCAATTTCGCCCGCGGCTATCTTGTGACCGACCGCATGGGCACGCGGATCCTGCGCGATCCCTATTCCAACAAGCCCTTCGTCCATTTCTACGCGACGCGCCGGGTCGGCGGTGGGATCATCAATTCCGACGCCATCAAGCTCCTGAAGTTCAGCCTCGCCTGAGGCCTCGGGAGCAACCCCCGCGCAGCCCCCGCCGACCGTCGTTTCCCCCCCACGACCGGTCGGCAGCCTCGCCCGCCATGCCCGGCCCCCGTCCCCCCGGCATGGCGGGCACCCTTTTTTTCGTAGTTTAACGAGACTGAGAAACGCATCCGAGCATGGCCGATTTCCGTGACGATTTTACCGGCGAGACGCTCGAGGTCGATCTTCAGGACCACGTGCCGAGCGGCCCCGGTTCGGGTTGGCGGCGCGAGTCCGGAGTCGCGACCACGGTCGGCGTTGATCCGGCGCCGGTAAACGAGCTCCGCACGCGCAGCAAGGGGGATGCCGTCTATCGCCCGCAGGTGGGAGGCGTCGATTTCGCTCCCGGTGCGGACGCGCAGGTCATTGCTGACTGGTCGAAGAATTCAGCCGGTTCGGACAATGTCTTTCTCGCCCTGCGCGCCACCGATGGCGCGAATTTTATCGGAGTCATCTTCACCGGGACGGGAAACATCGGCGTCCGGGTCACGAAATATGTGGCCGGGACTCCCACGATCCTCATTCAGGCGAGCGGCGCAACGCGGGCGACGGCAGGGAATCTCATACGGCTCGACGCGGTCGGCGATACGATCGAGCTCTTCTATAGCGACGATAACGGCGTCAACTGGACCAGTCAGGGGTCGGTTACCGAGACCTTCAACAACACCGAGACCAAATGCGGCGTCATTACGGTGAATGGCGGCGCCCTCAACGACACCCTCATCCGCTGGCTCGAGTTCAACAGCCTTGGCGCTGGCGGCGGCGGAGGCGTCAGCGGGTCGGGCGCCGTGGCGGCGGCGTCACCTCGCGCCTCCCTTTCCGGCACGCTGATCTTGACCGGCAGCGGCGCCATGGCGCTGCCAGCCGCTATGGCTCAGGCAGCGGCCGGACTCGGTGCCGTGGGCGAGGGCACGGCGGCGCTTCCGTCGCCTGTCGCCCTGGCAGTCGGGACGATGCGCGTCACCGCAAGCGGCGGACCAGCGCTGTCGCCGCCTGCGGCACAAGGCCTTGGGGTGCAAACCGTCAGCGGCGCGTCAAACGCCGCCCTCGCCCCGCTGCGGGCGTTCGCAAGCGATATCCGGATCACGGTACCGGCACGGCGCACCCTGACGCCTGCCGCGGAATCAAGACACCTCTCGGTCACCGCCGCGGAGCGGCGCCGCGTCGTGCCAGCACAAAGGAGGACCCTCAATGGCTGATTTCCGAATGGCGACCGCCGTCAGGCAGGCGGTCGGTGACGCCGCGGTTGGACTCATCGACGCCGGCGCGGCGGCCGGGCATCTCAAGGTCTATGCCGGCACCAAGCCGGCCTCGCCCAATGTTGCGCTGACGACCCAGACGCTGCTCGCCGATCTCGTCTTCTCCGCCCCCGCCTTCGGCACCACGGACGCGAGCGGTGTCGCAACGGCCAATGCGATCACCGCGGACGCGAGCGCGGATGCAAGCGGCACCGCGAGCTTCTTCCGCATCGAGGATTCGAACGGCGTCGTCGTCTTCCAGGGCGATGTGACGGCCACCGGCGGCGGCGGCGATCTCGAGCTTGCGACGACCACGATCACCGCCGGTGTCCAGGTCTCGATCTCCTCGCTCACCATCACCGTACCGGAAATCTGATGCTGTACGCCAAGGATCCCGATGCGGTCCTCGACTATGCGGTCGACTGGACCGACCGCCTCGAGGCAGGCGAGACGATCACCGCCGCCTTCTGGGAGGTGGCGCCGGCGGAGGCGGGTGGCCTGCTGATCACGCTCGAGGGCGGCAGCGGCAGCCAGCGGACCGCCACCGTCAGCGGCGGTGCGCCGGGGCATGTCTATCGCCTGACCAACCGCGTCTCGACCAGCCTTGGCCGCACTGACGACCAGAGCTTCCTCATCCGGATCACCGAACAATGACCGCTCTCGCACCGCGCGCCGCGCCGGCTGTCGAACCGCTGTCCCTTGCCGAGGTCAGGGCTCATCTGCGCCTCGAGGGGACGGACGAGGACGCATTGCTCGCCGGCCTCCTGGCAGCCGCGCGGGCCACCGTCGAGCGCTATCTGCGCCGGGCGCTGATCGAGCAGCAATGGCAACTGGTGCTCGATCAATGGCCCGAGGGCGCGGTGCGCCTGCCGCGGCCGCCGCTCATGCAGGTCGACGCGGTGCGCGTGCTCGACAGTTCCGGCACTGCCACCGTGGTGCCCGCCGCCGATTATGAGGTCGAGACCCGCGCCGAGCCCGGCTTTCTGTTTCCCCGGATGCCCGGGGCGCTGCCCGCGCCGGGCCGGCGGATGGGTGGCATCGAGATCGATTTCACGGCCGGCTATGGCAGCGACTGGAACCAGGTCCCGGCACCGGTCCGTCACGCCCTGCTGGTCATGGTGAGCGACCTTTACGAAACCCGCGGCGCTGCCCCGCCGGCGATCGCCGGGGCGGTGCGCAGCCTGCTCGACCCCTATCGCATGATGAGCCTTTAGGCGATGGAGGCGATCGATCCCGGGGCGCTGCGCGAGCGCATGACGCCCGAGGCCGCCAATGATGTGCCGGACGGTGCCGGCGGCGTGGTCAGGAGCTGGCAAGCACAGGCACCCGTCTGGGCGGCGGTCAGGCCTCTTTCCGCCACGGCCGGCGAACGCGCCGGGCGTTCCCTCGATCGCGCGCGCTACGAGGTCACGGTGCGGGGAAATCGCGGCCTCAAGGCCGGCATGCGGCTCCTCTGGCGTGGCCGGATTCTCGACATTCTTGCCACCCGGCCGCTCGATGCCGGCGGGCGCTATCTTCTTCTCCTGTGCGAGGAACAGCGGTGACGATGCTTGGCACACGCTTTGCCGGCACCGAGGCTCTCGTGCGCCGCCTTTCGACCCTCGAGGCCGCGGCAAGGGCACGGATCGAGACGCGCCTGCAGGAAACCGCGGCGCGGATCGTCACACGCGCCGCCGCGCATGTCCTGGATCAGCGCGATCCCGCCCGACCCTTGCCGAGCCCTCTCGCCGACAGCCTCGGGGTCGTGGAGGGAGAGGGCGCGCTGTTTGTGACCGCGCGCGCACCCTATGCCGCATTCGTCGAGCTCGGCACCGCCCGGGCCGCAGCCGAGCCCTTTCTCGGGCCGGCATTCGACGCGGTGACGGCCGATCTCGCGCGCGATCTGGCAAGGGGAGCCGCCGACCGATGAGCACGCTTGCAAGCCTCGCGTTGCAGCAGGCGATCTTTGCGCGCCTGAGCGGCGATGCCGGGCTCATGGCCGCGGTCAGCGGCATCTTCGACCATGTGCCCGCCAATGCCACGCTGCCCTATCTGCGGCTCGCTGCGGCCGCCGCCAGCGACTGGTCGACCAAAAGCTTCAGCGGCCAGCGCCATCGCATTGCCGTGCAGATCTTTTCCGAGGCGCGCGGCGACAGCGAGGCCAAGACGCTTGCCGATCTTGTGCATGCGCTTCTCGACGGGGCATCGCTGACGCTTGCCGGGCACCAGCTCGTGCGCCTCGGATTCGAGAGCCTGCAGATGCTGCGCGAGCCGGACGGCATCCGTCAGGCACTGCTGCGCTTCGAGGCGCTGACCCACCCGCTCTGACCCGATTTCTTCAAGGAGACCAACTCATGACCGCAGAATCCGGGCGCGGCTTTCTCGTCAAGATCGGCGACGGCGGTTCGCCCGAGACCTTCGCGACCATCGCCGGCATGCGCGCGACGTCGCTCTCGCTCAACAGTGCGCCGGTCGATATCACATCGAAAGACTCCGCCGGCTGGCGCGAATTGCTCTCGGGCGCCGGCGTGCGCCGCATGGCGATCTCCGGCGCCGGCGTCTTTACCAACAGCGCCGCCGAGGCCAGTCTGCGCGCACAGGCGCTCGCCGGTACGCTCGCCAATTACGAGATCGTGTTTACGAACGGCGATCTCTTCACCGGCGCCTTCCTCGTCACCACGCTCGACTATTCGGGCGACCACAATGGCGAGCGCACCTATACGATCGCCCTCGAGAGCTCGGGCGCCGTCAGCTTCACACCCGGACCATGAGCGCGGCCAACCCCTTGCGCGGCGAGGTCGCGCTCGAGCTCGGTGGCCGCAGCCATGTGCTGCGCCCGAGCTTTGCCGCCCTGCTTGCCATCGAGAGCGAGGTGGCACCGCTGCTCGTGCTCGCGCAGGAGGCGGCAGAGGGGCGGGTGCGTGTCGAGGCGATGGCCACCGTCTTTCATCATTGCCTCTACCTCGAGGACGGCGCGGCGCGACCCACCGTCGGCGAGATCGGCGAGGTGATCCTCGCCGACGGCCTGATGCCGTCGCTCAAGGCCTATCGCGCCCTGATCGAGAATGTTCTCATGGGGCCGGCACCGGATCGTGACGGGTGACGGCCGGCTGCCCTGGCGGGCGCTCGCAGGGCTTGCCATGGCCCGCCTCGGCTGGAGCCCGGACACCTTCTGGCGGGCGACCCCGGCCGACCTCTTGCTGGCGCTCGAGGGCCTGTCTTCGCCGGCACGGCGCCGCGCGCCGATGGGCCGCGAGGAACTCGAGGTCCTGCGCCGGCGGTTTCCCGACCGTCCGCTTGACGCTGCCACGGCTTCATCGGATAAACCGGAGCCATGGTGAGACGGCTGAGGCACAAGGGGCTGCGCGCCCGTGTCGCGGAACGTGCGAACGGCGCGGCGCCGCGCCCGCCGGCGCGCTGGCGGCACTGGCTGCGCCTTACGGGGATGGGCTTGCAGATCGTCTCCTTCGTGCTCCTTCTGCTTGAGGCCTTTCAGTTTCTCGATCGCGGCTTTCGCGATCTCCAGACGGGACTGGTGACCGCCTATCTCGTCATCTTCTTTGCCGGACGCCTGATGCAGGTGATTGCGAGCTTCCGGCCCCGCTGATCGGATCCATCCATGACCGTTGAACTCGACGCGCTCGTCGTCCGTCTGAGCGCCGATACACGGCGATTCCGCGAACAGATCGCCGATGCCCAGACCACCCTCGGCGAGCTCAGGGCGATGGCCGAGGCGCCGCGGCCGGTACTCGCCGAAACGCTTGCGAATGCACTTGACGCAAATGCGGTGATCGCGGACTCCGGACGCCGCCTCTTCGCCGGGCTTGAGCGCTCGCTCGAACGCTTTGCCGCGACGGGGAAGCTGAGCTTCTCCGGTCTGCGCGATATCGCGCTCGGCGCACTCTCCGACATCGCCCGCGCCATATTCGACATTCCCGCCTTCGGATCGGCAGCGGGTGGTTTTCCAGGCGGCCCGGCAGGGCCCGCTTTTCCCGGCGGCATCTTCTCGAGCCTTTTCTCGCTTCTCGGCTTCGCCGCCGGCGGGCCGCTGTCGCCCGGCCGGCCGGCGATCGTGGGCGAGGACGGCCCCGAGATCGTCGTCCCTCGTTTTGCCGGAGAGGTCGTGCCGCAGCGCATGCTCGGGCCGGCGGCCCGGCGTCCGGTCTCGATCACCATCAACATCGCCGGCGATCC
>JBHHTO010000069.1:0-10600 GCA_046753425.1 Rhodothalassiaceae bacterium
CGCTGATCAGCAGGGCGTCGTTGACATTGTGTTCAAGCTCGACCTCGATCGCGTCGCCGCCATCGCGCTGGCCGCCGAGCGCCTCGAAATGCGTGTCGGGTGAGGGAGTCCAGCGGATGCCGCCGAGATAGAGCGGATCATCGACCGTGCGGCCGAAATCGCTGCCCTCGAAATTCTGATAGCCCCCCTCGGCCACGAGCGCGAAGGTCGGTGTCAGGTGAAACTCCGTGCGCAGGATTGCCTCACGCCGGTTGCGTGCCGGACGGTTGTCGGGATCGATGCGTGACAGCGTCCCGAAGAGACTCCAGGTGAGCCGGGAGAAGCGCGGACCGCTGTCGATGCGCAGCTCACCCGTATTCTGCACGCTGTCGCCGATGAGACTGTTCGGATTGCCCGGAAAACCCGGCTGGTCGAGCCGGCTGCGATTGACGAAGACGAGGCCGCCGACATAGCGGGCCTCGATGGTCGCCACATCGCCGAGTGCACGTCGCAGATAGGGGCTCAGGCGATAGGTCTGGACGGTATCGAGATTCTGCGTGTTCGCATTGCTTGCCGAGCGGGCCAGGCGCGAATCGATCGTCTGGCGATGGATGGCGGCCGAGAAGTCCGTGAAGAAGAGGTTCTCGACCCACTCGAAATTGCTGCTCGCGGTCACGTTCGGGGCGACCGAGAAATCCTTGAGCGGGGTGTCGGCGAAATATTGCAGCCGCACCTCTGCGTCGATCGCGGCATCGACGCGGGCGCCGTCAAGGCTCATCGAGAAGGCGGGGATGATCTCCGAGATCAGCGTCCCGTCCTCCTGTCCCTTGGGTGCGAGCGCGAGATTGTCGCTGTAGGTGGCGGCGACCCCGATCGAGCGTGACGACTCGAGGCTGCCGCTGAAGAAGCCGAGCGGGATGACAAGGACATCGCCGGGCAGGATCGGCTGATCGGGTGCCTGGCCGTTCGCGATGTCCCGGAGCCGCAGCGCCATTCGTTCCTCGCGGCCATTGCGGACGCGCACGAGATGCGCGCGGTTGCCGTCCGCCTGCGGCGGCAGGCCGCCGATCTCGGACAGGAGCGCACGGACCGTCAGCCCGTCGCGATAGGGCAGCGCCTGCGGCGTGACGCCGCTGCCGATGATGCGGATGCGATCGGGCAGGGCGCCGCTTGCGGTGCTTACCGTCACCGTCACCACCGGGTTGCGGATATAGCGCTCGAGCGCCTTCTCGATCTGTCGGGCAAGTGCGTCGGGCGTGAGGCCCGCCGCCTCGATGTCGCCGGCGAGCGGCATGGCGAAGCGCCCGTCCGGGCGCACCTGGTAGCTGCGCGAGAGATCCGGATTGTCGCGCACGACGACAGCGAGAACGTCGTCCGGGCCGATGCGGTAGACATAGCCGCCCTCGCCCTCGCCGACGACCTCGCGCGCCTGCGTCCCGCCGCCGGGAAGCGCCGGCACCTGATCGTAGGGCAGGGCATGGGCGGGATTGCCGCCGGCAAGTGCCAGGAGACAGCAGCACAGGGTTGCGGTGAACCCTTGCGGCCAGCGTGATTGCCCACTAGCGTCGGAGCCCGTTTGCGCCATATCGTCTTCTCCAGCTATCGAACACCGCCACACGGGCGTTTCCGTCGTCGGGACGATCGGGAAGCAGCCGTCCTGTCAAAGAGTGCCGGAACAGAACCGAATTCCAGGACCTTCCCCCCTGCCAATATGCTTATAAGTAACCGGAAAAGGCCGCGCGGTCCATTATGCGAATTCTTTACCATCACCGGATACTTGCCGCCGACGGCATGCAGGTCCATGTCCGCGAGCTGACGGAAGCCCTCGCGCGGCGCGGCCATGAGATTCGCTTTGTCGCGCCCGAGAGCGGCGGCGGGCGCGCGCAGCCCGGGCTGGTGAGCCGGCTGGCGGCGCTTCGCTCGCACATGCCGCGTGCGCTCAAGGAGGTGATGGAAATCGCCTATGACCGTCGCGCCACAGGACGGCTCAAGGCCGCGGCTCGCGCCTGGCGGCCCGACATCGTCTATGAGCGCTATAATGCTTTTCTGACTGCCGGCCTCCGGCTCAGAGGGGTGAGCAGCCTGCCCTGGCTGGTTGAGGTCAACGCGCCACTGGTCGACGAGCGAAAGGCCCATGGCGGCCTCACCCTCGAGCGGATCGCGCGGCGGATGGAGCAGGCCGTCTGGCGCGGTGCCGACGCGGTGCTGCCGGTGAGCGACGCCCTCGCCGATCATGTGCGACGCGCCGGGGTCGCCGAGGAGCGGATTCATGTTATCCCCAACGGCGTGCGTCTGGCCGCCTTCGACGATCTCGACGGCAGCGCGGTTCGCGAGCGTTACGGCCTTGGCGGCAAGCTCGTCTTCGGCTTCGTCGGGTTCGTCCGCCCCTGGCATGGTCTTGAGCGTGTGCTCGATGCCTTCGCCCGGCTCGGGCGCGCCGATCTCCACCTGCTCGTCGTCGGCGACGGCCCGGCGCGACCGGCGATCGAGGCGCGGGCGCAGGAACTGGGTCTCGGGGACCATCTCAGTATCACCGGGGTGGTATCGCACATGGATATCCCGTCCCATCTCGGCGCCTTCGACATCGCGCTGCAGCCCGATGTGACACCCTATGCCTCGCCGCTGAAGCTTTTTGAATACATGGCGGCGGGCCTTGCCGTCATCGCGCCGGATCGCGCCAATATCCGCGAGATCGTGCGCCATGGCGAGACGGCCTTTCTGATGGATCCGGGCGCGGAGGGGGCGCTTGAGGCGGCGATCATGACCTTGGCAAAGGAGGCCGATCTGCGCCGTCGCCTGGGTGCCGCGGCCCGGGGCGAAATCGAGAAGAAGGATTACACATGGGACGGCAATGCGCGGCGGGTGGAGGCCATCGCCGAAGCCCTGATCTGAAGCGGGGCAGGGACGCGGCGGCCGACCGAGGGGGGAGGGCGATGATCAGCGGCAAGCGAATCCTTTATGTCACGCACCGCTTTCCCTATCCGCCGGCGGGCGGGGCGAAGGTGCGCGCCTATCACGCGATCCGGCATCTGGCACAGCGCAACCGGGTGACGGTCGCGGCACCGGTGCGGGATGCGGCGGAGCAGGCCGCTGTCAGCGATCTGGCGGCGGCGGAAGGTGTCGAGGTGCTGGCGGCAGCGATCTCCGCACCCCGGGCTCTCGTGCAAAGCGCCGCCTGTGCTGCTGTCGCGGAGCCCGCATCGATGGGGTATTTCCGGCCGCCCGGGCTGGTGCGGCGGCTCCGGCGCTGGATGGCGGATGCGGTGCCCGATCTCATCATTGTGCACTGCTCCTCGGTCGCGCCCTGGGTCGCGCACGCGCCTGTGCCGAAGGTGCTCGACTTCGTCGACATGGATTCACAGAAATGGCGGGATTATGCGAGCTTTTCGGGGCTGCCCGCATCGCTCGTCTATCGCTGGGAGGCACGCAATCTCGCGCGCGCCGAGGCGCGGCTCGCGCGTGCCTTCGATCTTTGCCTGGTGACCACCGAATTCGAGCGGGAATCGCTCTACGCCATTGCCGGGGAGGTGGCGGCTGAAGTCGTCCGCAATGGCGTCGATCTCGACTATTTCGCGCCGCTCGACGGTCCCCACGACCCCGATCTCGTCTGTTTCGTCGGGCGCATGGATTATCTGCCCAATGCCCGCGCGATGGTCCGCTTCTGTGAAGAGGTACTGCCCCTCATCCAGCGCGTGAGACCGCAGGCGCGTCTCAGGATCGTCGGCGCGGCACCGGGACCCGAGGTTCGCGCGCTCGCCGATCGTCCCGGGGTCGAGGTCACCGGCACCGTCGATGACGTGCGCCCGCATGTCGGACGCGCCGCGCTCACCGTGGCACCGCTCAGCATTGCCCGCGGAACGCAGAACAAGGTCCTGGAATCGATGGCCATGGGCGTGCCCGTCGTGGCGAGTTCGCTCGCCGCGCGTGGCGTCGACATGGAGCCCGGCACGCACCTGCTCGTCGCCGACGGAGCGCAGGAGACGGCCCGGGCGGTGCTCATGCTGCTCGGCGATTCGGGGGACAGACAGCGCTTCGCCGCGGCCGCCCTTGCGCGCGTGCGCACGATCTATCCCTGGTCGGAAAGCCAGCGTCTGCTCGAAAGCGCGCTCGAGGCCGTGCTCACCCGGCGTCGTGCTTTACAGAAGGGCGGGGGTGGAGGATGATGCCGCTGTTGCCAGCCCGGAATGAAGAAAGGCCCGGCACATGACGCAAAGCATTCTCTTGGTGCTGGCCATCGCTGCCATCTGGTACGTCATCGCCTGGAGCATCCGCAATGACAAGGCCCGCTCGATCGGCGACGAGACGGGGCTCATTCGCCTGCGCCGCGTGCGCGACGGCAAGGACGAAGACAAGCCCGCGGTAAAGGAAAGGACGCCCGCTGCGGACCGACGTCTCAGGGGCAGGACCAGTCGGCGACGGTGAAATAGTCGCGCGGATAGCGGGTTCCCTCGTGCAGCAGGATGATGCGGTCGGCATCGTAGCGGTTGATGTATTCCCACACGATGTCGCCCGCGGGCGTCACCTCGAAGACCCGGCCCTGATAGCCGCTCGAGACGAGAATATTGCCATTTGCGAGCAGTTGGTGCTTGCCCAGAACATTGGTGAAGAAAGGGTGGGCCGCGCTGCCGCGGTAAAGCTCACGCACCTCGCCGGTCGCCGGATCGACGGCGAGGATGCGGCTGCCGCCGAGGATGCTGCCGGTCGCGGTGTCGTCCTTGCGGTTGTCGAAGACCGAAATCAGCCCGTCGGGGCGGAAGTCCGGATCGTGCTGGCGGATCCAGGGTCCCGTCTGGTGCCATTTCACCGCGCCCGTATCGGGATTAAAGACAAAGAGAAGATTGGTGTTCCGGAAGGACACCAGCAGGTCGCCCGGCTCGAACATCGGGAAGGCCGCGGCGTCCTTCCTCTGCAGCACCTCGACATCATTGAGATGGGTCACCTCATGATCGACATTGCGGATGCCATCGACCCCGGTCGGCAGCATGAGTCCCTCAAGTCCGGCCTCGTAAAGAATCCGCGGCAGCGAGATTTCGCGGAGAACCTTGCCGTCGAGTGACACCTGCAGCGCCATTTCCTCGGTGAAGGGCGGCACGATTCCGGGCAGATGGGCAAGCTCTTCCCGGTCCTTTTCCTTGAGCACGCGCCGTGCCGAGACCCACAAGGTCTGATCGTCTTCGGAAAGGAACACCGAGTGATGGGTGGTGCGATCGAGATGCCACATCTCGCGCCCGCATTTGTCGATCCGCCGCAGGCCATTGTCGGCACGGGAAAAGACGACGGAGCCGTCGGGCAATGGCACGGCGCCGTGGATCTCGTTGGTGAACCAGGACGGCGTGTCGATCCAGCGATGGACGACCTTGCCCTCCTCGTCGACGAGCTGCATCGCGACCTTCTCGTCGAACAGGCTGGTCATGAAGGTGAGGCCCGGCTGCATGCGGGCAGGGTCCGCGACGGTCACGCCCTCTCCCGGCAGGTGCGCCGGGCGCAGCCAGCGCGTCGGCGCGATGCCGAGATAGGAGCCGTAATTGAGGTAGGCGGTGAATGCCTTGCCCACGATCGAGCGGGCCAGATAATAGGGAAAGACCTTGAACTGTACGACCGCCGCGCCGGCGCCGAAGGCGGCCATGAGGAGGCTGAGAAGAAACAGGGAGCGCGCGAGCTTGTCAGACATTCACCGATTCCGATCTTGAGCGGTTTCCAGTTGCAGGGAGAGCCAAGTCAGCGGGCCCTTTGCGGCATGATAGGCGCACCCCGAACATTGGCGCGCGCGACCACCGGGGTCTCCGCGTGGTTGGATTCGGGCGCATCGATCGCCTGCCCCGTCTCTCGTGCAACGACCTGCGGCATCGCCACGGCCAGTGCCACGATCGTGTAATAGAAGTCGAAATAGGCAAGATTGACAAAGGCGCCGGCACTGAAAAAGCCGAGCATGCTGACCTGCGCCATCGAGGCGAGGTCATAGGCCCATCGCTGTTCCGGCAGCGGCCGCGTCTGCTTTCGCACCAGCGAGAAGCTGCGCCACACCGCGTAGGCAAGCGCGAGAAAAATAATGAGGCCAAGGAATCCCTGCGCGCCCAGCACCTGGAAATAGACGCTGTGGGCGTTGGCCGCCTTTGGCGCGCCGGGAATGAGGCGCATGAAAAGCGCCGTGTTCTCGTAGGCATTGATGCCGCCGCCAAGGAATGGCCGTTCCCTGGCGAGCAGATAGTTGAACTTCCAGTCGCGCAGACGCCCCATCGCCGAGCCGTCTTCCTCATAGTTCTGGATCGTCTCCATGCGGTCGACCCAGCTCTGCGGCACGAAAAAGGCGCCGACGGCGGCGAGTGCGAGCACGAGGGCGCCGATTCTCGCGCGATAGCGCGACTTCATGACCAGCGCCGTAATCACCACCAGAAGGCCGAGAAAGGCACCGCGCGAATGGCTGCCGATGACGGAAAAAAAGGTCAGCACCATGGCCGCGCCAAGCCCCCAGCGAAGAAGGCGATTGTCGGTCTGCAATTGCAGATAGCGAATGAAGGGCAGCGTCATCAGCATCGCCAGGGCAAGCTGGTTGTTGTCGGCGATGAAGGAGCCCGGCGGGCCCCAGACGATGTATCGCGCCCCCGTCATCACCGTTTTGAGCCCGTTGGTGACGCCGAAGAAGCCGAGGCTCAGCACGACCACCCAGACGAGCGCATGGATGCGCGTCCGGTTGTTCACGAGCGCCATCATGACGACCGCCATGGCCATGATCTTGATGGCGCGGTCCCAGCCCTGCCATGCGCCCTCGGGGGCAACCGCATTCAGTGTCGAGACGGTCATCGACAGGATGAAGGCGCCGAGCAGGATGGTGATCGCATTCAAGGGGATCCGTTTCGACTCGCGGGACAGGAACCACGCAACGAGGGTGGTGACGGCGATGATCAGGGACAGACGTCCACCGTCGGAGAGGAATCCCCAGGACAGCTTGTGCGGGTTCATGAATCCGAGCCAGGTCCAGACGAGGATGCCGATATAGGGCCGCACGAGAATGAGCGGAACCGTCGCGAGAACGCTGATCGAGACGAGAAAACCGAGCATGTCGCGTTCCCTTGCGGGGATGGCCGACCCTTATCGCTCCTGCGGATCCCTGCCGCGTCCCTCGCGGCCGGCAACCGGTGACAGGAGCCCCAGCTATAGGCACTGATCTCGTAAAGCTTGGTAAATGTCCCGCACCTTGCGTTCAAGCGCATTGGACGGACGGCGCGGCGATTCGTTCACCGTCGGCTCACGAAAGCGGTCGGCCTGATCGACAAGGGCGCGTGGCTCGGCGAGATCGAGCGCCATCGCCAGCCGCTCCAGCACCTCGCGCGGTGCCGCCCGCGCGCGTTCGAAATCGACAACATGGATGCGGCCGCTGTCGCACGACCGGAGGATCGTGCCATAGGCCTCCGACCAGTAGTGCAGCCAGAAGCGCGCGTCACCCGGATCGCCGACCTCGCAGCGGTCGAGCCAGCCGTCGAAGTCGATGGGACGCAACGTCGCGCCGAACTCGTAATGGCCGAGCCACGCCATATACCGGGCGGCAAAACGATCCTCGGCATGCAGGGTGAGAAAGCGCCGGTGCTGTTTCTGCAGGGAGGCCACATGCGACCACGGATCGCGCAGGGGAATGACGATATCGGCATCGGGAAAGAGCGTTCTGACGAGATCGAGCCGGCCGATGAGCGCATTGTTCTTGGACAGATAGCGAACAGTGCCCGGTGTGCACCCCTCGGCTTCCATCCGACGCGCCACAAGCTTCCGCATATGGCGGCGGAAAAAGTCCTCGAACTCGGGATCGCGGTCGGCGGCTGTGAAGGTGTGAATGCGGTCGGCGGCGTATTTCCGCGGCCAGAAGGCCTTCCAGACGACCTCGTCGAAGGCCTCGGGGCTGTCGTAGCTCACGAGGACCCCGTCACCATGGGCGCGTTCCGCCAGCGTCGACCTCTTGCGCCAGCCGCTTGACAGGCGCTCCCAGAGGATCGGGCACAGCACGAAGGGCATGTCGCGATAGCTGTGGGTGGCGAAGTCCGGGCAGCGGGCAAGCAAATCGAGAAACAGGGTCGTGCCGGCACGCGGCAGGGAGGTGACGAAGACGGGCCGTCGCAAGGGCACCGCGAGGGCCCCTTCGGGAAGAAGCCGCTCCTCGATATCGGCGAGCGCGCGCTGCATGCCGAGGCTCGCAAAGGCGACATGGTGCAGCATCCGGTCGAGCCGGGAATAGGGAGAGGCCGTCATTTGAGAACGAGGAAGGCACCGATCATGGCGGCGCTCGCGACGAGGATGAAGATCCAGTCGGTAGCGGCCGTGATAAGCGCACTTTCCTCATAAAGCGCGCCGCCCTGCGCGCCGGCGAGGACGAGCAGCGCCGGCAGGACGAGGCTGACAGCGATGCGCGCGATGATCGAGGCCGCGGCGCCAAACATGGCCAGTGCCGCTTTCTGCACCGCCTTCTCCTTATCCTCCTCGCTGAGCTGCGCATTTCGCATCACCGCGAGCGCCGAGCGCGTATCGGCAAGGATGGCGCGTGCCCGCGGAACGATCCCCAACAGGTGGATGAGGAGCATGAAGAGAATCAGCGACAGCGACAGGGCAAGATAGACCACGGCCGGCTACTGCCCGCTCTCCGGGTCGGCCTGCTGCGTCTCCGGTCCTTCCGCACGGGCTGTGCCGGCGCGCAACTTCCGGATCAGGCGGCGGATCGGGTACCAGACGAAGCCGACGATGGCGAGAAAGACCGCCGCAATGACGGCGAGAATGCTGCCGATTGCGGAAAGCCCGGCGCCCGGGCCGACATAGGCCGCGGCCGGCAAGGGCGCAAGAAGGACGCATCCGGACAGCGCAATACCAGCCCCGCGAAGAAAAGGTCCAACCCTGATCATCTCGCCCAAACTCCCGCCTGTCCCCGTGGAGGCCATCCTAATGTGATCGCCGGGAACGGGGCAAGGCTTCCCTGCCGCCCCCGGCCTGATGCGTCGCGGCGCCCAAAAACGTGTTCGCTTGTGATATAAGGGACATGCGTAAACGGTTTATGATCGAACGGGGAGGACGGTGCGCGGGGCGTTCCGAAGCTACGGGAAAGAAAGGGGCAAAAGATGGCAAGACACTCGACATTCGCCGATGCGCGGGCTGCGGACATCGGGCCCGGCATCAACAGCTTGAGCCCGTCGGATCTCAAGGAGGCGCTGCGACGCGGCTACGCGGATTTCAGCGCCAAGCCGAGCCACCCGATCTTTCTCAGCATCATCTATCCGGTGATCTCCTTCCTGCTCATCCAGGCCGCCGCCGGGCGCGACCTGTGGCCGCTGATCTATCCGCTGATCGCCGGGTTCGCCCTCGTCGGGCCGCTTGCCGCGATCGGTCTCTATGAGCTCAGCCGGCGCCGGGAGCGCGGCGAGGAGGCCCGCTGGCGCGACGCCTTTGCCGTGTTCCGTTCGCCGGCACTCGCCAATATCATCACGCTCGGTGCCATCCTCACCGCCATTTTTCTTGTCTGGCTCTATGTCGCGCAGGCGCTTTATCTCGCGATCATGGGGCCGCCGGCGACGCAAAGTCTGACCGCATTCTTTTCCGAGATCCTGACGACCGAGCGCGGCTGGCTTCTGATCCTCGCCGGCAATGCGGTCGGCCTCGTCTTCGCCTGCCTCGCCTTCGTGCTGAGTGTCATCTCCTTCCCGCTGCTGCTCGATCGCAATGTCGATTTGCGGACGGCGATCGCGACATCGGTCCGTGTCGTCGAGCGCAATCCGCGGGTGATGGCTTTCTGGGGCGTGATCGTGTCGGGCGGTCTTGTCCTTGGCTTTCTGCCGGCGGGGATCGGGCTTGCCATCGTCCTGCCGATCCTCGGCCATGCCACCTGGCATCTCTACCGGCGGGCGGTTTCGGCCTGATGGGGTGCGGGGTGCCGTTTACCTCGCGGAAACCTTGTATCGACTAGGGTAAGGCGCTGTCTCTGTCCGCAGCGTTTCGCTCTTGGACGTGCCGAATGCGTACATGGACACATCCGAAGGATCCCGTTCAGTCGGGTGGGCCGTCAGCCGGGGAGTTGGCCATTCCGAACGCACGCAAGATCAGCGCCGGGTCACCTGAAGGGCTGGCGTCCGCGGCCACCTGGGATGCGGTCGAGACATTGCTCCCGACCGCCGTCCTGCTCCGCTTCTCGGCCGATGGAACCTGTACCGGAGCCGGTGCGCACGCCCGCCAGCTTCTTGGCCTCACGGAGACTGGCGGCGCACGGATCGATTTGCAGTTCGAGGGAACAGGCAGGGCGGCGCTTCGTGAGGCCGTCGAGAGACTGCTTGGCGGCGGCGTCGACCGGTTGCCGCTTCGTCTCGCCCTGAGGACGGCGGAAGACCGCGTGGTCGATCTCCAGGGCTGGCTCAGCCGGAGCGACGGCGAGGCGCCCGGTGCCGTCCTTGCCGCCATCGAGACGCCTGCCACGGCGGATGACGAGAATGCGAGCTTTCGCGAGATTGCGGAGAGCGCGGTCGAGGGCATCGCCGTCCATCGCGGCGGCGAGCTCCTCTATTACAACCGGCGCATGGCGGAGATGGTGGGTCTCGACACCCTGCCTGAACAGCCCCTGGAGGTCAGCCTCGATCGCTTCATCCATCCCGATGAC
>JBHHTO010000070.1:0-10505 GCA_046753425.1 Rhodothalassiaceae bacterium
ATCCGCTGATCCCGATACATGCGCTCGACGGCGTAGTCGCGGCTGTAGCCGTAGCCGCCGTGGATCTGCACGGCCTTGTGGCAGACGCGCTGGGCCATCTCGCTGGCGAAGAGCTTGGCGATGGAGGCTTCGAGGGTGTAGCGGGGCGTGGTGGTGCGGAAGCCGATCTGCTCGACTGTGCCCTCGACGATGCCGTCGACCAGTATCCAGTCGCCGGGATGAAAGCGCCGCTCGCCGATGACAAAGAGGCCGGCGATCAGGTTCTTGAACAGGTCCTGCGCGCCCAGTGCAACGGCGACACCGAAGAGACCGAGACTGGCGATGATCGGCGCCACCGCGATGCCCCACATCTGCAGGATGGTCGCGGCGCCGAGGGCGACGAAAACGATCCTGGCGGTCTTCACGAGCCATTCGACCATGGCATCGGTGAGCAGGCCGCGGGCGCTTTTTAGAACCTCGCCCAGTGGCGTCACCGCCCGGTAGAGGGCCCAGAAGATGGCAAAGGCGACGAGGGAGCGATTGAGATTGTTGAAGAAGGCGTCGGTCTCGGGATTCACCTCGAGCACATTGGTCGCGAAAAACACGCCCATCACGATGGGCACGAAGCGGATCGGGTCGGCCAGTACGGCAACGATGCGGTCGTCGATCTCGGTCCGTGTGCGCGCCGCGGCGCGGCGGATCGCACCGAGCACGAAACGCGTGAACAGGCCCCGGAAAATATAGAAGAGCAAGAAAATGAGGAGCGCGAGAATCGCGCCCGCAACTGGAATGCCATAGATGCCTTGTGTCCACACCTCGCGGACGAGCGCGATGAAATCGCGGATCGCGCTCATGTCCATGGTCTCACTCATTCTCCTTCCCTTCCTGCCGAGTGAAATTGCCGGCGATCTCGTCGTGGCCGCTGCGCGCGGAGTGAAACAGAAGGAACATGAGCCCGCCACCGAGCAGCAGCGTGAAGACGATGCCCAGGACCAGCGCCAGCGTCCCATGAAAGCCGAGGGAGACACCCTCGAGCCCCTCCAGCGCATGAACGGCGACGGCCGCGGTGCCGAACAGCAGGGCGAGCAGTATCGCGATCGCCGCGAGCCGCACCCGCCTCAGGCTCCCGTCCGCGCCGCGAGCCGGGCAAGAAAGCGCCGGATCCGCTTGGCATTGGCGCCGATGTCGCTGACGCCGATACGCGATACCGAGCGCATATTGACCCGCACGCTGTCCGCATCCTTGGCGCGGATCCGGACCACAATGTCGTCCTTGAAGCCGAACCAGCTGGTGGTGTCGGTGGCCTCGAGCCGGCCGGCCGCCGGATCGACGGCGGCGATTTCCCAGCCCATGGCGCGAGCCACGTCGGCGGCGATTTCGGTGACGCTCGCAATATCGCCCTTGACGATGAGCGGCTCAAGGTCGCCATAGGCTTCCTTGTGGTAGGTGCGCCAGCGGTCCTCCGGGGGCATCTTCGCGAGATCCGCCCGGCCGCGATCCGGAACCGGTCGCATGTCTTCCCGGCCGGCATCGAGGGCGACGAATTGCGGCGGATCGGCAAGGTCCGTCGTCACGTCATGGATGGGCACATAGGACCGGGCATCGGAATAGAGGAGATAGAGGCCACCGGCGACGAGTCCGGGCAGCACGAGGGCAATGGCGAAACGACGCCGGAGACCACGGCCGAAACCGATTGCGCCGGCGATCAACCCGAGCAGCGCAAGCCCGGCGGTCGCGAGCGCGACGCGGAAGCTCCAGCCGAGCATGGAAAAGGCCGGCCCGAGCTCGATCCAGCCGACTCGATAAAGCGGACCGGCCAGCACAAAGAGTGCGATGCCGACCACCGTCGCCGAGAGCAGCAATGACGATATTCCATGCAAGAAGCGCGGATTGTCGTCCTTCGTCATGTTGTGCCTCCCCGTTGCGGGCGGTCATGCTTGTCGATGTCGCCCTCGATAGCGCATACTTAACGCAGTTGAAAGCAATTGGCGAGGCGCCGTCGGGTGCCCCAGTGCGGCAGCCGCCCGGCGCCTCCCGCGATGATGGAGGGTCCCAGGATGACGGTTGCGCACATTCTCCGCGAAAAGGGTGGCGAGGTCGCCACCATCGAACCGGATGCCAGCGTCGGGGAGGCCGTCCGTCGTCTCGCCGAGCGCGGCATCGGCGCTCTTCTCGTCTGTGATCGTGGTGGCCGGATCTGCGGCGTGCTCTCGGAACGGGATATCGTGCGCGCCCTTGCAGATGAGTCGGCGCCGGTCTCCGAAAGGCCGGTGAGCGACCTCATGACCGCAGACGTGGTCACGGTACGGCCCGAAGACGACATCGCATCGGTGATGGCGCTCATGACCGAGCGCCGCATCCGTCACCTGCCGGTCCTTGACGCGCGCGGGCGCCTCGTCGGCCTGATCTCGATCGGTGATGTGGTCAAGCGTCGGATCGCCGATGCCGAGCACGAGGCTGAGGCGCTCAAGGACTATATCCGCATGGCGTGAGAACGCGGCATTCGGTCAGGCGCGTTTGCGCGGCGCAGCCGCCGGTGTCGCTGCGGTCTCCTTGAGCCAGGCATAGAAATCGGCGGTGATGCGGCGCAGCGTCGGGCCCCAGGGCTCGTTGAGCTGCCGGTCATAGATACGCAGGCTCGGCAACTGCGGCACGTCGGCCTCGCCGAGCCGGATATAGTGCTTCTTGGGCAACACGGTCCAGACCGGGGTGCCGACCGCACCGCCGATATCGGCGGACGAGGTGGGGGCGCTGATCAGGAGGTCGAGCGCCCTGGTCATGGCAAAGACCGCTTCCATGTCGTTCTTGAGGTCGACATCGGACCAGCGGTGGATGGTGATGCCGAGGGACTGCTCGACCTCCCGGATTTCCTCTTCGGCGTCGCCATAGAACAGGTTGACGAAGGTGACATCGGGTGCCTGCAGGAGGTCCCGCAGCTCCGCCAGCGCAAAGTAATTGTGCGTCCGTTGCTTGAAAGCGAGCTGCGAGCGCCAGCTCAGCCCGACCACGGCGCGCCCGCCGAGGCTCCGGAACCGCTCCCGCCAGAAGGCGACACGCCCGGGATCGGGAAGGAGGAAGCCGTCAGGCCGCGCCTTTTCGCGATAGGCGGTGATCGATTTGCGGAAATGATAGTGAAGCGAGAACTGGCCGCTGTGGACATCGAATTCGGGGCGCTCGGTGGCGCTCGGCGGTGACGCCTCGGGCAGGATTTCCGCCCCGGGGAAGCTGCGCCGGAAGATGCTCTCGAGCCGCGGCTCGCATTCGATGATCGTCCGCCCCGCCACGGCGACCAGATCGTGATAGAGATCGGCATTGCGAATCTCGTCGCCGATGCCGTGCTCGCGCCAGACGAGGATCGTCTGGTCCGAGATGTCCTCGCCTCCCCAATAGCGGTCGCGGCGTGGGAGGAGGTCGACGCGCTTGCCACAGCCGAATCCCGCCTCATAGAGCTTCCAGCCATTCTCGATCTGGCCGTTGCTGAGATAGAGATTGGCCATCTCCCACATCACGCGGGGCTCGTTCGGCTTGAGCTGAAAGGCGACGGTGAGCGCCGCCAGGGCCTGTTCGTAAAGGCCCATCCGCTCTGCGGTCTGGCTCAGATTGACATAATAGTTCCAGCTTTTCGGATCGAGCTCGATGGCCCGCTTGTGGTGTTCGATCGATTTCGGGAAATCGGCGGTCTCGAAATAGAAGAAGCCGAGATAGCTGTGTGCCGGGGCGCAGTCGGGGTCCTTGGCGATGGCCCGTTGGAGATAGAATTCGGCCTCGTCGGTGCGCCGCGTGTCGAGGCAGGCGAAGCCCATCTGCGCGAGCCACAAAGGGTGATGGCCGAAGCGCTCGAAACTGTCCATGAGCAGCCTGCAGGCGTCCTGCCCACGGCCATGATGGGAGAGCAGGCGTGCCTCGTGTATCAGCTTGCCGAGCGCCGCCGCTTCCGCCCTCGGGCCCGGATTGCCACGCGCCTTGCGACGCTTCGCCGACGATTTCGCCATGATTGCAGCACCCCTTGCGCCTGATTCCAGCGTTAAGGCTTTCTTAGCCATGACTTCGATAAGAAATGATTAAGTTCACCCCGATCTCGCGAGGATGCCATGGCCGTGCTCCCAGCCGGCGACCAGGAGAAGCGCCAACGCCAGCGCCTGCGGGACGCCGACCGGCTTTATCACCTGCACAGCTTCACCGACCACAAGGCTCTCGCGAAGGGCGGGGCCTTCATGGTCGAGCGCGCCGAAGGTTGCCGCATCGAGGGCGAGGGTGGCATTGTGCTGCTCGATGCCGTGGCCGGTCTCGGCTGCGTGAATATCGGCTATGGCCGCGCGGAGATGGCCGAAACCGCGGCCGCGGCGATGCGGCGGCTGGCCTATTACCACACCTTCCAGGCGGTCACCAATCCGGAGGCGGCGGCGCTCGCGGAAAAGATCGCCGAGCTGGCTCCGGGGTCGCTCGAGCGGGTGTTCTTCGCGAACTCCGGGTCCGAGGCCAACGAGACCATCGTCAAGCTCGTGCGCGCCTACTGGCGCGCGAAGGGCGAGCCGCAGCGCCGCGTGATCATCTCGCGCGACCAGGGCTATCACGGCTCCAGCCTCTTTACCGCCGGCCTCACCGGATTGCCGTACATGCACGAGGCCTTCGGTCTGCCGCTCGACGACGTTGCGCATGTCAGGGCGCCCTACTGGTATCGCGAGGGCGGCGGGCTGACCCCGGAGGCATTCGGACGCGAGGCCGCCGCCGCGCTCGCCCGCAAGATCGAGGAGATCGGCCCCGAGCATGTCGCCGCCTTCATCGCCGAGCCGGTGCAGGTGACGGCGGGCGCCATCATTCCGCCCGACAGCTACTGGCCCGAGATCGTGCGCATCTGTCGCGACGCCGGCATCCTGCTCATCGCCGACGAGGTGGTGACCGGTTTCGGCCGCACCGGCGTCTGGTTCGCGCAGTCGCATTACGGCTTCGAGGCCGATCTCATGGCCTGTGCCAAGGGCCTCGCCTCGGCCTATGTGCCGATCGCCGCCGCTGTGGCGAGCGAGGCGGTGGCCGATGTCGTGCTGTCGGCGGACGGCCCGTTCCAGCACGGCTTCACGACCTCGGGGCACCCCGTGGCCTGCGCCGTTGCGCGCCGCAATATCGAGATCATCGAGCGCGAGAACCTGGTCGCCACAGCAGCGGCGCGCGGTCGCTATCTCGCCCGACGCCTGGCGACGCTGGCCGAGCACCGGCTCGTCGGCGAGGTCCGCTCGCTCGGTCTTCTCGCCGGCATCGAGCTCGTCCGCGACAAGACGACGCGCAGCCACTATCCGCTCGAGGCCGGCGTCTGTGGCCAGGTCGCCAATGCCTGCCTCATGCGTGGTGTCATCGTGCGCCCGACCGGCAATTCGCTGGTTCTCTGTCCGCCCTTTGTCATCTCCGAAGGCGAAATCGACCTCGTCGTTTCGGCGCTCGGTGAGGCGCTCGACGAGGCCGCCGCGAAACTCCCCTTCTAGAATTGCATCCCGGCGGTCCTGACCGCCAGCCCGGCTGCTTCCCGCATTTGGCACGCCTGTTGCTTCCCTAGCTGTGACAACGGTCCAGGCAGGAGAAGCGGCGCGATGACGGGAAAGACCGGAAACCGGGCGTTGCGATGCCCCTGCGGGGCGGTGCGCGCACTGCCGGACCGGGTCCGGAGGGCGGCAATTCCTGCCCATCTGTCGGCAGGCGGAAGGTAAGGCGGCATGGCGCTCAATTCGATCATACACACCTCGGTGACGGGCCTTCTGACCAACCAGGAGGCGCTGCGGGTCACCAGCAACAACATCACCAATGTCAACACGCCGGGTTATGCGCGCCAGGTCGTCAGCACCGAGGCGAATGTCAATGGCAGCCTGTCGGCCGGCGTCAGCATCGCCGCCATCGAGCGAGTCGTCGACAAGTTCCTCGACGCCGCCACCCTGCGCGCGACCTCCGACGCGTCGCAGTTCTCGGCGATGCGTGACATCCACGAGCGGCTGCAGTCGGCGCTCGGCCAGCCCGATTCCGAGACCAGCCTCAGCGCCCGCATGAACAAGGTGTTCACCGCCCTCGGCGGCCTTGCCTTCAATCCTTCGGATTCGGTGACGCGCCAGCAGTTCCTGTCCGACCTTCAGGCCTATACCGAGGAGGCGGCGCGGATCGCTAACGCGCTGCAGTCGCTGCGCGCCGACACCAGCCGCCAGATCGAGTCCCAGGTGGGCAGTGTCAATGAGGCGCTGCGGCAGATCTTCGAGCTCAATGTCAAGATTCTCGACCAGCGCGGCCGCGGCGGCGACGTCGCGGGGCTCGAGAACCAGCGCCAGGCGGCGCTCACCACATTGTCGAAAAGCATCGACATCCGCATTCTCGAAAACGGCGACGGCTCGATCAGCGTCAATACGCTCACCGGCGCCCAGCTCGTCACCCCGGCCTTCTATACGGCATTGCGCTATGAAGGCCCCGGGGTGGTGAGCGCCGAGACCGAATTTCCGCCGATCACGGTGCAGCGCGTCGATCCCTCGACGGAGCAGCCTGCGGGCATTGCGCGGGTTCTTGACGGTGATATCCGCTCGGGCGCGCTGCGCGGCCTGCTTGACATGCGCGATCGTCAGCTCGTCGATCTCTCGGTCGCGCTGGGCGAGCTCAGCGCCCGCGTCGCCGACGAATTCAACGCCGTGCACAATCTCAACACCGCGGTGCCGCCACCCGGCCAGCTCATCGGCAAGACCACCGCCTATACCGGCACCGACCCGCATCATTTCACCGGCAGCGTGACCTTTGCGGTCGTCGATTCGTCGCAGCAGGTGGTCGCCAAGACCACCTACGACTTCGACGCCAATCCGGGGGCCACGCTGGGCGACATGATCACCGCCGTCAATGCCGGTCTTGGCGGTGCGGCGACCCTGAGCCTTTCGGGCGGCGTCATGTCGCTCGTCGCGGCGAACGCGAACGACGGCGTCGTCATTGCCGAAGACCCCAACAACACGAGCCAGCGCGCGGGGCGCAGCTTCGCCCATTTCTTCGGCATGAACGACCTTCTGACCGCGCGCTCGCCGGGGCTCTTCGAGACCGGTGTCGCGGCCGGCGACGCGCACAATATCCAGCCCGGCGGGCAGATGGATTTCAGGGTGAGGGATGCCTTCGGGCGGACGATCGTCACCTTCTCGCTCAATACCGATACGACGACGACCTATGCCGATGTCATCAATGCGCTCAATGCGCCGACCGCGCTCGGCACCTATTTCACCTTCGCGCTCGACTCCAAGGGCGTGCTCAGCGCGACGCCGACCGGCGCGCTCAACGGTGTCGCGCTCGATGTCGTCAACGACACCACCCAGATTGCCGACACCGGCGTCAGCCTGAGCGTGCTGTTCGGACTCGGCGACCAGCACCGCGCCAATGCGGCGGTCGACCTGCGTCCTGCGGAGGGTGTTCCCGACAATGCCGGGTTGCTCGCGACCGCACGCCTCGACCTTGCCGCCGGCGTCGGGCAGGTGGCGCTCCAGGCGGGCGACCAGACCGGGGCGCTGGCGCTGCAGCAGCTTGAAAACAAGGTGATCTCGACGGCGGCGGCTGGCGATCTGGCCGCGCAAAGCCGCACCCTGAGCTCGTTCAACGCCGCCGTGCTTGGCAATTTCGCCGTCACTTCCGACCGCGTCATCACCCAGGCCGAGGACAGCGAGTCGCTTCGGCTCGAGGTGGACCTGCAGCGCCAGTCGGTATCCGGCGTCAATCTCGACGAGGAGCTCGCGAACCTCGTCGTGTTCCAGAATTCCTACAATGCGGCGGCGCGCATGCTCTCGACGGTGCAGGAGCTGTTCGATGCGCTTCTGACCGCGGTCTAGGCGTGGAGAAACGGCATGACACGGATTTCCAGTTTCGGCCAGCAGGGCGTCCTTCTTCAGGCGACGCTGCGCAATCAGGAGCAGCTCTTCCGCGCCCAGAAGCAGATCACCACCGGCAAGAAGGCGAGCCAGTTCCGCGAGCTCGGCAGCCGCGTCCAGGAGGCCCTGAACGCGCGCCAGAGCCGCGAGGCGGTGGCCACCTTCCGCTCCACGATCCAGCAGGTACGCCAGACCGTCGACGCCTATGACGTCCAGATCGGCGCCGTCGCCGATGCCGCCCGGTCGCTGCAGCAGGCGGTGGTAACAGCCGTCGGCCAGGAGGATGCGACGGGGCTGATGGCCAGTCTCGACCAGGCCTTCACCATCGCCGTCAGTGCCCTCAACACGCGGATCAACGGCAATTTCATCTTCGGTGGCGCCCGCACCGACCAGCCGCCGGTGACCGTCAGCACCTTGTCCGACCTTCAGGCGCTTGCGCTCAGCAGCGATGCCTTTGGCAATGACCAGACGATCCGCAGCGCCTTCATCGCCGAGGGGACGGACATCAAGTTCGGGCAACTGGCCAACGGCGTGGCGAGCGAGATCTTCGCTTCCTTCAAGCGCATCGCCGATTTCGACGCCGGGCCGAGCGGCCCGCTTTCCGGAAAACTGACCGCGGCACAACGGGCCTTTCTCGAGACCGAGATCGGCAATATCGAATCGGCGGTGCAGCAGATCCAGAGCGCCCAGGTGAAGAACGGACTGGCCTCGAACCGGCTCGACGTGGCCGACGCGCAGCATGAATCGACGCAGGTCTTTCTCGAAAGCCTGGTTTCGGACATCGAGGACGTCAATCTTGCGGAAGCGGTATCGCGCCTCAATCAGGACCAGGTCGCCCTGCAGGCGTCATTCGAGGCACTGCGCACGCTGGGGCAGCTTTCGCTACTCAATTTCCTGTAGAAAATCCTCGACGCAAGCAGACTTTGTTTCACCCGCAAATTCACTTCGCGGCACTTTATTTAATAGTTTATTAATCCTGCTCTTGCAGGCTATAAAAAGGCTCTTTCATGGCCGGATAGCCGCGAATTGGTCACTGGAAGTCAGGGGGATTTTCGCGCGAAAAGATGATCATTGCGGATGGTTGATCAAATTCACGAGCTCGTCATGCTCGCGCGCGAGAAATCGGCGGAGTCGCGGCGGCGCTTGTTCGAGAATCTGACGGATCTCTTTCTCAGTGCCGACGGCCGTCTGAGCGAGCACGAGCGGGCCCTGATGTCGGATATCCTGGGCAAGCTCGTGCGCTCGGTGGAGGTCCGCTTGCGCAAGGAGCTGGCGGATTTCTTCGTGCGCACCGAGGCCGACCTGCCCGAGGTCGTGCGCCTTCTCGCCAATGACGAGATCGAGGTCGCGCGACCGCTCCTGCTTCGCAGCAAGCTGCTCAAGGACGAGGATCTGGTCGAGATCGTTCGCATGCGCACCGACGAGCATCGCCTTGCCATCGCCATGCGCGACGAGATCAGCGAAGCGGTCTCCGACGCGCTCATCGAATACGGCAATGGCGACGTGATCGAGGCATTGCTGCGCAATCCCGACAGCCGCATCGGCGCCCGCGCGATGGAATATCTGGTGGCCGAGAGCCGCCGCGTCGATCGCTTCCAGGAACCGCTGGTCAATCGCGAGGATCTGCCGGCCGAGCTTGCCTATCGCATGTACTGGTGGGTGGCTGCCTCGCTGCGCAAGCGTATCGTCAGCGAGTTCGACGTCGACCCGCTCGTCGTCGATCAGGCAATGCAGCATGCATCGCGGACGATGTTCACCGAGCAGCAGGAGAACGAGGGTGCCTATGTCAAGGCGCAGCGGCTCGTGCATCGCCTCGCCGAGACCGGGGATCTCAGCATCGAGTTCCTTCTCGGCGCGCTGCGCCAGCGTCGCATCGCGGTCTTCGTCGCCGGTCTCGCCGAGCTCGGCGGGATTGATTTTCGCACCGCCTGGCGGATATTTTCCGACCCGGGAGGGGAAAGCATGGCCGTTCTGGCAAAGGCAGTCGGGATGGAGCGGGGGCAGTTCACCTCGGTTTTCCTGCTTGTCAAGCAGGCGCGCGAGGGCGAGCGTGCCATGGCTCCCGGGGCGTTGAAGACGATCGTCGAGCTGTTCGACTCGGTGTCGGTGACGAATGCCCGCGGGGCGCTCCAGTACTGGCAGCAGGACAGCGCCTACCAGATGGCGCAGGAGGAGCTGCGCGATGTCGGATAATGGCGATGCGCGCCAGACCGCGTCGATGATCGACCTCGCCGCCTGGGCGGACCGGCTGCGGCTTCGCCGGGATCCCGTCGCGGCCGCGCCCGTGTCGCTGCCGCCGTCACCCGCCTCGGGGCTCAAGGACCAGCCGCTGCCGCCCGCCAATGACGGCCTCGACGGCATTCTTGACCGCATTATCGTCGATGACTCGCAGCCCTTCTATCTGTGCAGCGTCGAGGGCGTTCTGATCCACGTGAACGAGGCCTTTCGGTCGCTTGTCGGGCGCTGCCGTGATCGCCTGCCATCACCCGGTGTTGCCCGCTCGGGCAGCACCGTCGCGGCGCCGCACCGGGCCATCCTCGGAGAGGTCGAGGCGACCGGCCTCGCCGTCTCGACCGACGAATGGCTGAGCGTGGACTCGCGCGAGACCTGCTGGATCGGCTCCGGCTCACCCTTTTTTTTCTTCTTGCCACCGACCGCGTC